>NZ_VDEU01000001.1:1762500-2050000 GCF_013393115.1 Pseudoalteromonas sp. Scap03
GGCTGGACTTAAATCAGTTAGCTCACGAGTAAATAACTGCTCGCTAAGCTCTATTAATTTATCACTGTAAACTAAGCTACCTCCTTGTCTATAATCTCCAAGATACACATCTGCGGTAATTGCGACTTCTTCGCCTCGCATTAAGCGTTGAATATTAAACGGCTTTGATTTTACGGTAACTAACTCAGCATCACGTACTAAATCTAAAAATGGAATATCAGATACATCTACCTTGTACATAACATGCATATCAAAGGGAAGCTCAAAGCTTGGAATGTTAATGGCGTATACACTTGAACCTTTATTAACCAATACCATGGCATGCTCTGCTTCATATTTGGGGTTTAATGGCGGAAGTTCTGGTGGCTCTTCGGCACTAGCAAGCGAGCTGGTACAAAATACAATGCTGATAAATAAAGATACGAAGTAGGGTAGCCGCATAATAACCTCAATTAATTTATAGATATAAAGTGTAGTATACATTTATAAAAAATTATCTTTAGTTAAATTTTAGTAAGGCTTAAACGTGATACACACTAAAACTTTAGTGTGTATCAGTATATTTAGAGTTAGCTATTATTTAATTGCTTTTTTCACTTCGCGCCAGTCAATAACTTTAAAGTTTTGTGGTTGTAATGGCATGCGGTTGTAGCCGTCTTGCACTATAAGCATGCCCTCAGGGTAACCTGGTAAAGCTTTTGCTGTAACGGTTAAGCCGTCCGTTTCACCTACGCCATCAATGCCTTTATCTAGGTTAGCAATTACATTAAATTTACCTGCAAAGCTTAGATTAGGCTGTGTGTCATCTGATATGTTGTAAAGCACATAGCTATTATCGCCTTGGCTTGAGACTACTAAATAGCGCCCATCATTAGCATGATAAATTTCCATACCTTCTACATCTGCCACCAGTTGCTCATTAACACTTTGTAGCTTTACTGCTTTGTTACCAGCGGTAGGCTCTGCACCGATATACCAAATACCTGCATCTTCTTCACCTGCAAATAATTGGCCTAGTTTATCATCAGCACTACAGCCTTCAGGTTGGCTTGGTAGGGTAAACTCTCTAACCAGTTCACCGCTTAGGTTATCTTGATCACCAGTGAGTTTATACTGCTGGAATAAACCTGATTTATCATTAACAAACACGTAATGGCCAGAATCAGACGAATACATACACATACCGTAAATCTCAGGTAGGTTAGTGGCTATTTCTGTTACATGGTTTACTTTGTTTTCTCCATCAACAGTAAATACGCTAATACTGTTAAGCGTACGGTTGCTGGCAGTGATCCACGTATGGGTTTCGTTGTTTATACCTTGATGTTGGCGCACATCAACATTATTTAAACGCCCTATATTGAGCGACTGTACTTTGTTGCCAGCAAGGTTATAAACCATCAAGCCGCGGCGTTTATCTGTGCCTAAAATTAAGCTGTTTTTAGCATCTTGCTCATTTATCCAAATTGCTGGGTCATCTGCTGCATCACCAAACGCTGCAACCGGTGTGGTTTGTGCGCTGGCATGGAGATGAGTCATAGCAACTTTGCTATTTGAGACAGAAGTTTGCGCTGCGTAGTTAACGTTTGCTTGAATGTAAGCGCCTGTTTCATCATCAATTAATACCAGCTGGGCTTGACTGTCATTGATAAAGCTCGCTGCAACAGACTCAATAGTGTGCTCACCTGCCAGTGACCATTGGCTAAGCGTGTCTGTTTGAGCTTGGTAAGCATAAACCACATTACCATCAGTGGCACTCAGCCATAAAGTACCATCTTGTGATACTGATAGGGCACCAATCTCACTGTTTAATTCGCCGTATGGCTGTACTAAAGCCACAGGCTGCTTATTGGCATCTGATTCTGCATCAGCATTAATGGCCCACACTCCGAGCTCTGCCTCACCCACATACAGGGTTTTTGTGTCATCATTAACAGCACAGCCTGAAGCCTCAGTGACCGCAGAGAATTCACGTACTGCGATATTTTTAGCTTGGTTAGTGGCTAAATCATATATAACCGTTTCGCTGATCAAGCCGCGAACATCTGGCACAAACGCTGATACAGTCTCGGTATTGCTGTTTTTAAATAAACACACAGCATCAGGTTGAGCTTGAGGCGGACTAATACGAGTGAGTTCATTTAGCTGCCAAGTTTGGCCATTTTTTGTAAGCTTAAAAATGGCTACGTTGTCTTGGCTTTTATCAAGGCTGGCGAGTAAAAACTGCTGCGCTGATAATTGCTTTAGTGAAATTGACTCAAAGTTACCGGCTAACAACACACTGCTTTTCTCGTTATCGGTAAGTAATAAGCCCTGGCTTTCGCTCGCCATTAGCCATTGATTATTACCTAGCGCTGCTGCTTGTGAGCCTTGCATGTTTTGTTGTGGGCCAAATAACTTAGCCTCAACAGCCAGCTTTGCTATTTCTGTCGTGTTTTGGTTATCGTCATTACTTGTACAACCGCTAAGCGCAGTTACAAGCACAGCACTTGATAGTACCGCTGAAATTGTATTTAGTTTAAAGTTCATTATTTTATCCTTTACTTATCTATGTGCTTTTCAGTGTTAAAACGTACTTCACCAAGGTGATTAATCGCGCTTACACTGAGAGTTTCGCCATTGATAGAGATACTTAAAAAACCAGGTGTTGCTTCTGCGTAGCGGGTAAATTCACGTTGTTTTACAAACCGCGCTTCGCTGCCACCACCAGAGACAAAGTGAGCCACCTTGCTATTTTTTGGTTGGTTGTATTGCAAGTCGTGCTCGTGCCCTGCGATATAAGCGTGCACGTTATGACGCTCCAAAATAGGTTCTAAAATGTCGCGAAGCCCTTGGTTGCGGCCAAAGCGTTTACCACTTGAATAAAGCGGGTGATGGCCTACCACAATTTTCCATTTTGCGTTACTGCCAGCAAGTTGGGTTTCAAGCCAAGTAAGTTGGGTTTTATAGTCTTGTCCTTGGGTTGAACGGTATTTATCACGGTCTTTATATTCAGGCTGAATTGGGTTGGTATCTAAAAACACCATTAACACTTGCTCGTTGTTTTCAAGCGAAAATGTTTTACTGTAGTACCTTGCAGGTAACTGCCAACGTTGACTTTTTTCGGTGTAGTCAATTTGTGCTTGGGCATTACCCAAGTAATCGTGATTACCTAAAACAACATACCAATCTTCAAATGTGTGCGGGCCATGGTATATGTTCTCAAAGGCTGATTGCCAAAGAGGATCGTTCACACTTGCCACGCCATTTGGGTAAAAGTTATCGCCAGTCGAGACAATAAAATCGGCATCGGTTTGATACATAGCAATTTCTAGCTGATGAGCGACTTCTTTTTGGTAAAAGTGGCCGTTGTGTCCCCAATCACCAATAACCATAAAGTTAAGGCTATTAGGCAACGTAGTTAACTTAGCTATTTTTTGTTGTTGGTATAGCGCATCTTTATAAACAACAGGCTCGTCTGCACTAAGCGCTGATGAGCACAGTATCGCGGCCATTATGAAAGACAATTTAAACATGTTTTAACTCCAAAAAAGCACGCGATGGTTTGCCATTACGTGCTTAAAATGACAATACGTGTGATTAGAATGCGTAACGCAGCATTACTTGAATCACAGGGCCTGCTTCTTCCGATTCAAGCTCGTACTCATCAAAGGCGCGATTGTTTTGATCATCAAGCGAGTCAAACTTATTGAAAACTTCGTCTTTGCTGGCATCCAGTAAGTTTGAACCGACAAGGCGTAGAGTGATGTCATCCCAGCGCTTTTCAACGAAAAGCTCTAAATCAGCACCGTAAGAGGTTGTCACTTCTTCACCCACGAAGCGTCCGTATGCATCACCTTGGTTACGATACGTTGCCCCAAATGATGCGCGTAGTGTTGGTAAATCTTGGATAAAGCCAACGTTATAAACATAATCCGATTGGTCATTAAATTTGCGCTTACCAAAACTGTCTTCAACTTCACTGTCGAGCCAAGAGTAATTTAAGAAGATACCTGTGTTAGGCATGTTTAAGGCGCTCAGTGGGGTTGATAAATCAAATTCAACACCTTGTACTGTGCCATCACCAGTATTTTGTGGTTGCAGTACAAATGTGCCTTCGCCTTCTGAGCCTTCAACACCTGTACTGGCAATTTCAATAAGGTCGCTAACGTCACGGTAAAATACGTTTACACCGACAACGCCACTTTTACCTAAACGGTATTCGTAACCTAAATCGATACCCCAAGATGATTCTGGTTTAAGGCTTGGGTTGCCTAAAAAGTCATTATCAGCGAGCTCTTCTTCAAGTAGGGCGGGTGTCATGTAGTCAAAGTCAGGGCGACGTAAGCTGCGAGCAACAGAGGCGCTGACTCGTCCGTTATCACTGACGCTGTAACGAAAGTGAGCCGACGGTAAGAAAAAGTCATAATCGTTTTCGGCAGTAACGCCTTCATTTGTATCGGTAATGCTTGAGTCAGTTGACTCCCAGCGCACACCCATCTCCCACGAGAACACATCCGCTTCGTGTTTGATTAGCGCAAATAAATCAAAACGGTCTTCTTCAAGTTTATTAACCCCGCCGTCTACTGGTTCAAATTCGTTATTAAAACCGGCAAGAGTCAGTGGATTCTGAGAGAATTGATCCCAATTGGTAAAGTCTTTTTCCAGCTCATCTTCAGCGACAAAAATGGCGGTATCGCGCTCTTTACCTTGCACAAAAGCACCAAACTGAACTTCTTTCGAGTCACCTACCAGTAAGCTGTGCTGCCATTGTAATGACCACTCTTTATCATCAATATCAACGGTTTCTTCAGCTTCTTCAAACACCATTGGGAGCTCTGACGTATCAAGTTCAACCTCTTGCTCATACACTGATTCTTCAAAGCTGGCATAACCTAACTTAAATTTGCTGGTACCGCCCAGTAGTGGTAATTCATAGCCAGAATTAATGTTGTAGTTGGTTTGATCAATAAACGAAACGTTTGCGTTATCTGAGATTAAATTACCACCCTCAACGACAGAGCCTGAGGTTGCAGATGCGTCGTCGTATTCAAAAGAGCGCTCATCTTCGGTACGGTCGGTATCAACCCACATGGCGCTAATATCAAACTTGCCACCGTTATCAAACACCTTTTCAAAGCTGGCATTTAAAGAGGTGTCATCGCCATCACGGATATCAGATTGATCTTCACGGTTATCAAAATCGTCTGTAGCGTAATTAGGGTTATTTTCAGGGCTATCGCCATAACGTCTGCTTGATTTTTGTTTTGGGTTATAACGACCTTGTAAATTGGCACCTACGAGTAAACGGCCACCTGCAAATTCAGTACCGTAAACGCCCGCAAAGCTTTCTTTTAGTTCGCCGTCATCGTAACGTAAGCCACCAGCGCGAATATAACCACCGTCTAAGCTGTAGCCATCGCGAAGTACAATATTAAGTGTGCCTGCTATGGCATCGGCAGAGCGGTTGGCACTAGATGAACGAATAATTTCTACACGCTCAATTAATTCTGCTGGGATACGGTCCACAAAAAATGAACGGTCAGCACCGGCACCCGGAACTTCTTCGCCATTAATAAGTACTTTTGTGTAAGCAGGGCTTAAGCCGCGCATACGAGCGCCGTCTGATTCAAGTACGTCAGATAAAAAAGTAACACTAGGAACACGCTTTAGTGCATCACCGGCGGTGAGTGGTTCAAAACGTTGAAAGTATTCTTGTGAATATTCAAGCGTTGGCGCTAGTTCTTGCGAGCGGTTGCGATAACCAATCTCACCATAGACCACAAGTTCTTCAGAAACCTTTACTTCAGGTTCTCTTGGTGGTGTTTGTTCTTGTGCATTCACGATAATACTAAATTGGCTCAGTGCTAATGCCGCCACAACAGCATTTAACTTAAATTGTTTCATTGATTTGCTCCGGTTGTCCTTGGTTTGGTGAGCAAACTAAAAAAAGTTAATGACGCTAATGTGACAGTTTTACAGTTAATTCCTGACAAAACGCCAACTTAGCGCTTTTTAAACAGACATTTGAGCTGTTTAAACACGGCTCCAGCGCACTAAAAATGGTTATTACTAGGTTAAATACCTAAAAACTTTAATCTCAATGTCATATCAATGAGCCAAAATGACTCTGCCTAATAAATCAGTACCGCGCTAGCATACGTAATAGTGTAAATCTTAGAAGACTTAAACAATGCGATATAACCCATTTACCAGCCATGCAAAATTAACCAACACCATAATTTTATTATTGGTTATTGCTGTAGCAATATGCGCTTACTTTGGCGAACTTAAGCAATGGCAAGAAATTGCGTGGCTCGATATTGTTGGTGAGGGCGGTATAGTGTTGATGACCCTCAGCTGGATAGTTGCGTTACTAATTTCACGCCCGTCAGGCAAAGTAACTACCTTATTAGTATTAGGTTTAGGTTTGTTTATGTTCTCAGCCACACTCGATTTACTTGATGAGTGGTTAAAACAACCTTCACAATTATGGCTCACCTGGTTTGAGTCACTACCAGCGCCGTTTGGTATGTCGCTTACCAGCGCAGGGCTTTATTATTGGCATCAAGAGCAATTTGTTTTAAATCGTCAATTGCGTCGTCGTGAAGCGCATCTTCGAGAGCATGAAAAAGTCTGTCCGGTAACAGGGTTATACCGAGTTAACTACTTACATTCACTCATGCAGCAACAACAAACAGAGCAACAAGGCGGCACTTTAGGTGTTATTGATATTCGTGATTTTGCAAAGTTTAATGCGCAGTTTGGTTTTAGTGAAGGTGATAGGTTACTAAGAGAGATTAGTGATTTATTAGTAATGAATTGCCGGTTAAATGATGTGCTTTGTCGCTATGCTGGCGATTGCTTTATTGTGCTTATGCCGAATACCAGCCAAAGCCAAGCCAAAGAATTACTAGCGCAAATGAAAGCGGCGCTTAACCATTGTGCGTTTAAAGTCGCAAAAAGCAAAGGCGCACAGTTTCAGCATATTTTAACCGCCACCATGGCAATGGATTTAGCGCAAGATCCAGTGCAGCAAACCAGCCTGTTACATCAACAATTACAACAAGAAAAGGCGCTTGTAGGTGCAGCAGTATATTAGCCTAGATGATAAATACCTCAGCGCGGAGGGAATGATCACTGCGCTGGTGGAACTTGCTCAAGGGCGAGGGATCCCGCTGCATAAATTGCTGCGTGGTACGGGTATTTTTGAGCAAGATTTATATGATCTATCACAGCGCTTTAGTTTATCGCAGTTATTGGCTTTAATTAGCCAGTTTAAAGCCTTAATGAAGAGTAATGATAGTGGCTTTTTACTGGGTCATCAATTGGTTAATGACGTTAGCCCAGCAGTGCAAAGTGTGCGTTTAAGCCCCAGTTTAGGTATGGCTTTGAAGCAATTACAACAAATTAGTACCGTTATTGCCCCTTTATTATTTACCCGTAGGCATATATTTAAAGACGATTTATATCTGTACTTGCAACCGAGTATCGGTATTGACGAGTCATTAAAAAATTATTGTTTTGAAATATACAGCGCTGCGTTAATGAGCTTACTAAAACGAGTATGTAATGTGTATCCACATTGTTATTTTGACTTTACCTGTAAACGCCCTCGGCATATTCAAGAATATGAGCAGCACTTAGGCTTACGAATACGGTTTGAACAACCCTATACCCGTTGGCATTTTAATAAACAACTACTTAAGTGCACAAACCCAGAGGCTAGTCAGCTTAGGTGGCTGCAGTGCATAGCGCAAAGTGAGTTACATAAGAATGTATCACAGTCTTTTGTTGAGGCTGTGTGCCAGCGCATTTACCGTGATAAAAACAACAGCCTTGCTAACAGTGCTGAGCATTTTGCCATGAGCTCTGCTACGTTTAAACGTAAGTTAAAACAACACGGTGTCAGTTACTCTCAATTACAAGATGAGCAAAATAAACTTAAAGCTCTGCATTTACTGGGGGTGTGCCAGCAAGGTAATGAACGAGTGGCTGATCGGCTTGCATTTTATGATATTCCTAACTTTCGCCGAGCATTTAAGCGTTGGACCGGCATTACGCCAAGTCAGTTAAAAATATAATTAAAAACTAGCCGCTTGCTCTATAACAATGCCATGGCGCTTTGCTAGGCGCTGATGATCTCTGTCATAGCCTCCACCAATCACAGTGGCAACAGGAGTATTATTTGCAAGGCAGCGTTTAAGCACTAAGTGATCGCGCTTTTCTATCCCTTGCCAACTAATATCCAGTTTGCCTAAGCCATCCTCTTGCCAAATATCAACGCCAGCATCGTATAAAACAAGATCCGGGTTAAGCTCGTTTAATAAAAATTGCAGTGTATCGTCAACAATACCTAAATATTCAGCGTCTTGCATATTATTAGCTAAACCAATATCTAAATCGCTAGGGGACTTTCTAAATGGGAAGTTTTTTTCACAGTGTATTGAACAGGTAAACGCATATGGTTGATGAGCCAGCATAGCTGCGGTGCCATCGCCTTGGTGAACATCTAAATCAAAAATCAGTACGTTGGTAACTTCCCGGTTTTGAATTAACGTTTGTGCGGTAAAAGCTAAATCGTTAACCATACAAAAACCCGAGCCAAAATCACTGTGGGCATGATGAGTGCCGCCTGCTAAGTGGCACGCAAGTCCAGTTTCAAGTGCTAAACGCGCGGTTTGCAGTGTTCCCAACGGAGCGGTAAATGTGCGGTTCATTAGTGCTTGTGACCAAGGCAAGCCAATACGGCGCATGGCTTTTTCATCTAGGCGGTTATGCCATAAATCGTGAATGTAGTTTTCACAATGTACTATTTCTAGCTCTTCTACACTACCATGTGGTGGTTCTGTGATATTACTGCCAGCAAGTCCAAGGGTTTTAACATGCTGGTGTAGCTGAGCAAATTTACTCATTACAAAGCGATGCTTGGGATCAAAACTAAACGAGTAGTTAGGATGATAAACTAAAGGTAGATTGGGGTTCAAACTCATATCTGCGTCGTTTAATTATTTTTGGTTATGGTAATCAACTTCACGCAGTGCGTCTATTTATGTTTGGTGAATAAGCGTTTCAAGCTCGCGGTGTAATAATGTTTCATCGGCAAGGTTTAGCTCAACTAAACGCTTTAAATGCGTGATACTGTCTATATCAATACTGTGGCATTTAAGACCAATATGATTTTCTTCTATGTGACGAATAACCACCGGCATTTTTATTTCAATATCGCTTTGTGGCAAAGTAAAACGTAGTACTGCTTCGTCATTTTTGTTCCCAGTAAATGTATCGCTTTTAGTAATAAGCGCACCATGTAAAGAGATATCTAATAGAGTGCATTCATACTGGCTGCTAGCCATAACTAATTGCGCTGCAGTAGAGAACATAATACGAGAAAATTGCCGACGGTTTTGCATAATAATCTTATAAAGCTGTTATTTATAATAAGCATAGCTGGTAATGCCCAACACGCCAATTTGCTTAAAGATAAAAATAGCTCGTATAAAAAAGCCCCGCATTAAATGCAGGGCTTTTAACTTATTCACTGTGGCTGTTAGCCAATTTTTTTATACTTTATGCGCTTAGGCTGTGCAGCTTCTGCTCCAAGAGTCTTTTTAAGCCACTCTTCGTATTCAGTGTAGTTACCATCAAAGAAGTTAATTTGGCCTTCGTCGCGGTAATCTAAAATGTGTGTAGCAATACGGTCAAGGAACCAACGGTCATGCGATATACACATTACACAACCTGGGAATTCTAAAATAGCATTCTCAAGAGCACGTAATGTTTCAACGTCCAAGTCATTAGTTGGCTCATCCAGAAGCACTACGTTGCCGCCTGCTTTTAACAGTTTAGCTAGGTGTAAACGGTTGCGCTCACCACCAGATAAGTCTTTAACAAACTTTTGCTGATCGTTGCCTTTAAAGTTAAAACGGCTAACGTAAGCACGGCTTGGGAACTCAAAGTTACCAATTTTTAGTACATCTTGGCCGTCAGAGATTTCTTGGAATACTGTTTTGCTTTCGTCCATGTTGCCACGGAACTGATCAACTGTTGCCAGTTCCACTGTTTCACCAATGCTGATATTACCGCTATCTGGCTGTTCTTCACCGCTTAACATTTTAAATAGCGTTGATTTACCTGCACCATTGGCACCAATAATACCCACAATAGCGCCCTTAGGCATGCTAAAGCTTAAGTCATCAATTAAAACGCGGTCGCCAAAGCTTTTATGTAAGTTGTTTACTTCTAATACTTGGTCACCTAAACGAGGCCCAGGTGGAATAAATAATTCGTTGGTTTCGTTACGTTTTTGGTAATCAGACTGTTGTAGCTCGCTAAACTGCGCCATACGTGCTTTTGACTTAGCTTGACGACCTTTAGGGTTTGAACGCACCCACTCAAGTTCTTGTGCAATTGATTTTTGACGTGCTTTTTCAGATTTTTGCTCTTGTTGTAAGCGGGCATCTTTTTGCTCAAGCCAAGAAGAGTAGTTACCTTCCCACGGAATACCTTCACCACGGTCAAGCTCTAAAATCCAACCTGCTACATTATCAAGGAAGTAACGGTCATGCGTTACTGCCACAACAGTGCCTTCGTAGTCATGTAAGAAGCGCTCTAACCATGCAACCGACTCAGCATCTAAGTGGTTAGTTGGTTCATCGAGAATCAGCATGTCTGGTTTTTCAAGTAACAAACGACAAATAGCAACACGACGGCGCTCACCACCCGATAGGTGCTCAATTTTAGCATCCCACTCAGGTAAACGAAGTGCATCGGCAGCACGCTCTAAAACGTTATCGATATTATGACCATCGTGGGCTTGAATAACCGCTTCTAATTCACCTTGCTCTTTAGCCAGTGCGTCAAAGTCAGCACCTTCCATTGCGTATTCGTTATACACTTCGTCAAGGCGGTTAAGGGCATGTTTTACTTCACCTACAGCTTCTTCAACAATTTCACGAACTGTTTTGCTTTCGTCTAAAACAGGCTCTTGCGGTAAGTAACCAATTTTAGTGCCTGGTTGAGGGCGAGCTTCACCTTCAAACTCTTCATCAACACCCGCCATAATGCGAAGTAGTGATGATTTACCAGAACCATTTAAACCTAGCACACCAATTTTTGCGCCTGGGAAAAAATGCAACGAAATATCTTTTAAGATAGTGCGTTTTGGTGGCACAACCTTAGATACTCGACTCATCGAGAATATAAACTTATCAGGTAAAACCATGGAAGAAGCCTTCAAATAATAATAAAAATTTCAATGCTGTATTGTAGTGGCTCACAGGTGAAACAGTCAACGAATGGCGTAGCTTTTCAAAAATAAGTAGGCTGTAAGAAAGTGTAGTAAATTGTTTTATATTGTATTGATCAATTGTATGGGTATTTAAATAACTGCATAGTGTTAACAGTTGTTTAGAAGAAAAATATAATGAATAAGTTTAAGTCTAACTTGATTTGCGTTTTCTTAAAAGCGCACATCTTAATTTTAGAGCTGTAATTTGGTTTCACTTTTGTCGTAACACAACTTGAATTTTTATATTGAGCGTTTAGGCGTTTATAAAAGGTATTTAAAACATCACCAGATACTAAACTAAAGGAATAATTATGAAATTAAAATGGCTTGTATCCCTAAGCGCAATAATTTTGGGAGGGTACTCAGTTGCGAGTAACGCTGAGATAATGCGAGTGAATGGACCTTATCAAGGGTTCGGCTTAGGCTCTACCGAATTCGATGTTTATGAAGGGGATAGCCTGCAGTTTACAACGTTTTATACTCAAGTAGGTTATCAGTTTTCACCATATTTTGCACTAGAAGGGCGTTTGGGTATTGGTTTAAATGAGGAGCCAACGCCATTAAATGGGGATGTTTATACTCAAGAACCATTGACAGGAAAAATTACTTCCGAACCTGTACATACTCAAGTTGGTTCCGGCTTACAATTACAAACAAGCATATTTTTAAAAGCTAATTACCCAGTTTCTTCCCGAGTTGGTGTATTTTTATTTGCGGGATACGCTAGAAATAAGTTGAGCTATAACGATGACTACAGCCGTTTTGCAAAAGAAGTTATTGGCTCAAACACAAATCAGTTTCTCATTACAGAGGAAAATTACGATAAGGATGGCAAAACATTTGGGGCGGGGGTTGATTACATGTTAAGCCAACGCTGGCAGGCAATTGCAGAATACCAGTATTTTGATGCAATTCAAGGTAATATCTATGCTCTTAACTTTTCTATAAATTATCGTTTTTAAAACCGCATGCGCTACTGACTCTGGTAGCGCAACTCAAAAAATATTACTTAATAATTCTAAGTGCTTCTATAAATTTCGTTTACTATCCTAAATTTCATTTAGACATCCATACATCTAGAGGTTGATATTTTTGGCATTCTGTTCATAATGAGAGCGTATTAACTCTCGGTTTTTATGAGCAGGAGCTTTAAGAATGCCAATTACAGTAGAAGACGAATTGCCAGCTATTGCACGTTTACGTCATGAAAACGTGTTTGTAATGCCAAAAACGCGTGCAAAAACCCAAGAAATACGCCCTATGCGTTTGGCTATTCTTAATCTGATGCCTAATAAAGTAGAAACCGAAGTACAGTTTATTCGCTTGTTGGCTAACTCTCCGCTGCAAGTAAATGTTGAGCTATTGCGCCTTGATACGCACCGCAGTAGTAGCAACTCAGAGCAACACTTAGATACTTTTTATCGTTATTTCTCAGAAGTAAAAAACAACAACTACGATGCACTGTTAATTACCGGTGCACCGCTCGCACATCTAGAGTATGAAGAAGTAGCGTATTGGGAAGAGCTCAAAGTAATTATTGATTGGGCCGAGCAACATGTAACTTCTACCTTGTTTTCGTGCTGGGCTGCCCACGCGGCCTTATACCACCGTTATAATTTAAAGCGCGATTTAAAAGACAATAAACTCTGCGGGGTGTTTACCCATCAATGTTACTTTGCCCATGGTGCACTTACCCGCGGCTTTGACGATACCTTTTTAGTACCCCACTCACGCTATGGCCACATAGATATTAATAAAATAAACGCCTGTGAAGAGCTGGTGGTATTAGCGGGCTCTGAACGAGTAGGGGCGTATTTGCTTAAAAATAAATCGGGCAGCCAAGTGTTTATTACCGGCCACCCCGAATACGATGCCGACAGTTTAAAAGCCGAATATGAGCGCGATTTACAAAAAAGTCCCGATGCGCCAAAGCCTGAAAACTATTTTCCTGATGACGATGCCAGCAAACAACCGTCTAAAACATGGCAAAGCCACGCGTTTTTACTGTTTTCAAACTGGTTAAATTATTACGTTTACCAAACCACACCCTATGATATTAACTTAGTTAGCCAAGACGTAAGGACTAACAACTATGCCGAATAATCCTCAAAACAATAAGCATGAACAGCTAAGCGCTGCGCTCAAACAGCGTATTTTAATTTTAGATGGTGCAATGGGAACCATGATCCAAGCGCATAAGCTTGAAGAGCAAGACTACCGTGGTGAACGTTTTAAAGATTGGCACGTGCTTATTAAAGGTAATAACGATTTATTAAGCCTAACCAAGCCTGAAATAATTACTGATATACACCGCAGCTTTTTAGCCGCCGGTGCCGATATTATCGAAACCAACACCTTTAACTCGACCACTATTTCGATGGAAGATTACGACATGGCGAGCATAAGCCGTGAAGTTAATTTAGAGTCAGCTAAGTTAGCCCGTACTGTATGTGATGAATTTAGCGCTAAAACCCCAGAAAAACCGCGCTATGTAGCGGGTGTGTTAGGGCCAACATCTAAAACCTGTTCGTTATCGCCGGATGTAAACGACCCTGGCTATCGTAATATCACCTTTGATAAGTTAGTGACTGCGTATGTGGAGTCTACTCTTGCATTAATGGAAGGCGGCGCTGATTTAATACTTATCGAAACCATATTTGACACCCTAAATGCAAAAGCCGCCTCATTCGCGGTAGAAGAGGCGTTTGAACAAGCAGGGCGTACATTACCAGTGATGATATCAGGCACTATCACCGACGCCTCAGGCCGCACGCTTTCAGGGCAAACCACCGAAGCATTTTATAACTCTATTCGCCATATTAAGCCGCTTTCAATTGGCTTAAATTGCGCTCTTGGGCCAGATTTACTGCGCCAATACGTTGAAGAGCTATCACGCGTGTGCGAAACCTTTGTCTCTGTTCACCCTAATGCGGGCTTACCTAATGAGTTTGGAGAATACGATTTAGAAGCAGATGACATGGCAAAAGAGATTATAGATTGGGGTAAATCGGGCTTTATTAATATTGTTGGCGGTTGCTGCGGCACTACGCCTGCGCACATTCGTGCCTTTGCCAAAGGGCTTGAAGGCGCAGCACCACGAAAATTACCAGAGCTTGAAGTGCGCATGCGTCTGTCAGGCCTAGAAGCCTGTAACTTAAATTAAGGAGCCGCCAATGACCCAACAAATTGCAGTATTTACCAATGTCGGCGAGCGTACTAACGTAACTGGCTCGGCCATGTTTAAACGTTTGATCATGGAAGAAGACTACGAGACCGCCCTTAATGTGGCCCGCGAACAAGTAGAAAATGGCGCCCAGGTTATTGATATCAACATGGACGAAGCCATGCTGGACTCAAAAGCGGCCATGGTGAAGTTTTTAAACTTAATTGCCTCAGAGCCTGATATTTCTAAAGTACCTATTATGGTCGACTCCTCAAAGTGGGAAGTCATCGAAGCAGGCTTAAAGTGTATTCAAGGCAAGGCCATTGTTAACTCCATTTCACTTAAAGAGGGTGAAGAGCCGTTTATTCGCCAAGCTAAAATTATAAAACGCTTTGGCGCCGCCGCTGTTGTGATGGCGTTTGATACCGACGGCCAAGCCGATACCGCCGATCGTAAGTTTGAAATTTGTGAGCGCAGCTACCGTATTTTGGTTGACGAAATTGGTTTTCCGCCAGAAGACATTATATTCGACCCCAACATATTTGCCGTTGCCACCGGCATAGAAGAGCACGACAATTACGCCGTAGAATTTATTGAAGGCACCCGCCGTATTAAGCAAAATTTACCGCACTGTAAAGTGTCGGGTGGGGTGTCAAACGTATCGTTCTCGTTTAGAGGTAATAACCCAGTACGTGAAGCGATTCACTCGGTATTTTTATACCATGCGATAAAAGCGGGTATGGATATGGGCATAGTAAACGCAGGGCAACTTGCGGTTTACGACGACATCCCCGAAGAACTTCGTAAAGCCGTAGAAGACGTAATTCTTAACACCGACCCAGGTGCAGGTGAGCGCCTTGTTGAACTTGCACCTAAATATTCAGGCATGGCGCAAGCTGAGCGCGTAGAAGATTTAGAATGGCGCACTTGGTCGGTTGAAAAACGCCTAGAGCATGCCCTAGTAAAAGGCATAACCACCTTTATAGATGAAGACACAGAAGAGTGCCGTGCTGGCGCAGATAAACCTATTCACGTCATTGAAGGGCCACTTATGGACGGCATGAACGTGGTTGGGGATTTATTTGGCGCGGGTAAAATGTTTTTACCCCAAGTGGTTAAGTCGGCTCGGGTAATGAAACGCGCGGTCGCTTACCTTGACCCATTCATTGAAGCCGAAAAAGAAGAGGGCGCGACCAACGGTAAAATTGTTATGGCTACCGTAAAAGGTGACGTGCACGATATAGGTAAAAACATTGTAGGCGTAGTACTGCAATGTAATAACTACGAAGTAATCGACTTAGGCGTAATGGTACCTGCCGATAAAATACTGCAAACAGCAATTGACGAAAAAGCCGATATTATAGGCCTTTCGGGCTTAATTACCCCATCGCTTGATGAAATGGTACATGTTGCCAAAGAAATGAAGCGTCGTGGCTTTGAGCTGCCGCTAATGATTGGCGGGGCAACCACCTCAAAAGCGCATACCGCAGTAAAAATAGAGCCGCAGTACGACAAAGGCGTGGTGTATGTAAATAATGCCAGCCGCGCCGTGGGTGTGGTGTCTAATTTATTATCAAAAGAGCATAAAGCAGAGTTTTTAGCTAAAACCAGCGCCGAGTACGACAAAGTACGCGAACAACAAGCACGCAAAAAGCCGCGCTCAAAACCAGTTACCATACAGCGCGCCCGCGATAATGCTGCAAAACTCGATTGGGATAACTATACGCCACCCGTGCCTAAAAAGCTGGGCGTGACTGAGTTTAAAAATGTATCAATCGCGACTTTACGCAAATACATAGACTGGACGCCGTACTTTATGACCTGGTCAATCGCCGGTAAATATCCGCGCATAATAACCGACGAAGTAGTGGGCGAACAAGCACAAAGTCTATTTAAAGACGCCAACGATATGCTCGATGAGCTTGAAAAGTCAGGCACTTTGCAACCATTAGGTGTTATTGGTTTATTCCCAGCAAACCGTGTGGGCGATGATATAGAAATTTACACCGACGAAACCCGCAAAGAGCTATTAACTACCTCATGTCATTTACGCCAGCAAACCGAAAAGACCGACTTTGCTAACTACTGCCTAGCCGATTACATTGCGCCAAAAGGCACACCCGATTACTTTGGTGCGTTTGCGGTAACAGGCGGTTTAGAAGAAGACGACCTCGCCAATGCGTTCGATGCCAAGCAAGATGACTATAATAAAATAATGGTAAAAGCGGTTGCTGATAGGCTTGCCGAGGCCTTTGCTGAATACTTGCACGAGCAGGTGCGTAAAGAGTATTGGGGTTATGCACCGGATGAAAACCTAGGTAACGATGAGCTAATACGCGAAAACTACCAAGGTATTCGCCCAGCGCCTGGTTACCCAGCGTGCCCTGAGCACACCGAGAAAAAGAAAATTTGGCAACTACTCGATACTGAAAAACGCATTGGTATGCAGCTCACCAGCTCGTACGCCATGTGGCCAGGTGCTGCGGTGTCGGGTTGGTACTTCTCACACCCACAAGCGAAATACTACGCTGTAGCGGCTGTGCAAAAGGATCAGGTAGAAGACTACGCTAAGCGAACTAATATGACGATCGCAGAGGCTGAAAGGTGGTTATCGCCTAACTTGGGGTATGAGCCAGAGTAAAAGAGCAGCGGTCAAAAGTTGAAGCGGTCAGTTTTTAGCTGTCAGCTATCAGTAAAACAAAAACGAGCCGATTTAGGCTCGTTTTTTAAATTACACATAAAAAATCTTTAAGGGTTATTGGCGAGTAGCTCATCTACTTTTTTTATAACATCTTCTGGTGTTGGTTCTGTCGTTTGTTGTTTTAACCAATCTGTTATTTCTTCGCTGACTCTGTAACCTTTTTCAATGCAGTAGTGTTGAGAGGTAACCCAAATATCTGCCCTCCTAGAAGTGCTATACGAATTACAAACCGTATAGCCTTCACTTTTAATTTTACTTTCAATAAAGTAAGTATAAGTAGGAACTGAAATTAATAGTAAAATTAAAGTAATCCCACAGAGCTTATACCATTTAATTAGAAGCTCTGGTTTTATTTCAATATTTCTTACTTTTAAGAATATCATTCGAGTAAGCATTGCAAATGCTGGCGTATATAAAATTAAACACGCACTAAAACTTTTCTCATTAAAAATCAGCGGGTGCTTATTTAACGCCTCAAAGACAAATACTAATTCATTATATGACGCAATCGGTAAAACTATGGTGATGATAAAGAATAAAACAAATAAAAATACACTCTTTATATTTTCACTTAACGTTATTCTTTCGTGTTTCATTAAATTCCCTTTAATCAACATTTAAATAAGGCATACAATTAAATTACGATTAAACTTTATACGGTTTTCGTCATATGCATTATTAGCAATTCTTAGACTAGCTATAATTTTTTAGTTATCCTATTGGTATAAATTAAACACATAGCTGTTCCTCTAACAAGAGTGCCTACAAGAATAAATAAACTAGACTCCACTTTAAGTCTTTCACTGTGAAAAACGAAGTAGCAGGCTTTGTTTAGGTTAAAAAAGTAAGGTGTCTTATGTCAATTTTACAAAAGCATAAAGCAGGTTTAGTTCATATAAAAATATTATCATCGTATCAATTTTTAAGAGTAGAAAAACTAAATGCAAGGATCGCGGACTATTAAAACTTATGAAGTTAGCTTCTTAAAACGTACTTTAAATTTAGTTTTACTATTTACCCATATAATTTTTTTATTTGCAGTAGCTGCCATAGCATTCGATCGTGAGAGTTTTGAGGCGATAAGTAACGCAAGATATGGCAATAGCGCTCCCTTAATGCAATCTAAATTAGCAGATATATTTGTATCCTCTTGGTTTGCTTATTTGTGCTTAGCTTTGATCCCCATAACTTTAATAAAAGAGCGCTTTATGAAAAGCTATAACGTTCGAATTTATTCAAATGTACTAGCTTCGTTTATATGCGGATTAATAATCTATATATTCATTAATAAACTGTATAGTTTATAAGGTTTATTTAATGTGACTTTTAGCTTCTTTAATCGGAAATTTATAACTTAAAAGGAAAAAATATCTAATGGAAAATATTTTTTGTGGGTATTATGATGAGGAAACGGAGCAGGATGTTCCATTACAACCAAACATTAGTGAAGCTATAACCTTTTTCAAAAGTTTTATTTGGGAGAATGAGAATTCAGAATCCGCCATGAAAATTTTATTTTTTCAAGCTTTAGGGGATAATGAGGCTTCATTACAAATAAGTTGCCTAGAAAAAAGTTTATGGTGCATTTCTACCAGTGTTTCCATCCGAAGGCGCTTTCTTGGACCTTTTTTTAAGCGTAACACCTTCAAAATCTTTATAGATAAAAATGAAGATGAAACAGAAAGTATAATACGTTTATTTTATGATAGTTCGCCTCACAAATTTGCTGCCTTTTTAAAAAATAGTAAAGGCTAAGCCTTAAGAGGAGTTACACATTTAATCTCTTTATAAATCTATTCTATTACTTTGAATAAAGGACTATCAATGAAGTATCTAAATTACATATTACTTTGCCTATCTCTATTTTTCACATCGAACACATTTGCGCTTGAGCAAAAGTATCACGAGAGTGTTTTACCTGTTATTGCTGCTTTTAAAACGCATGATAAAACTGCGATTGCTGCGCATATTCGCTACCCTCTAAAAAGGCAGTATCCACTTCCTGATATTAAAAATGAAGCTGAGTTTATTAACCGCTTTGATGAAGTGTTTGATGAGGAACTTGTTGCCGTTATTGGCAGCTCTAATATCAATACCGATTGGGATAACGTAGGTTGGCGCGGCATTATGCTAAATAACGGCGTAATGTGGGTAGACACAGACGGCAAAGTTATTGCTGTGAATACACAAAATACCACTGAGCAAGCACATGCAGAAAAGTTAATCGCTCAAGATAAACAATCACTCCATTCAAGTATTAAAACCTTTCAAAAACCAATACTTGATTGGAAAACAGCTAACTATCGTGTTCGCATTGATGATTTAGGCGATGGAAACTTCCGCTATGCGTCGTGGAGCATTGATAAAAGCCCAAGCGACAAGCCTGATATCGTTTTAATTAATGGTGATATTACCTTTGAGGGTAGTGGCGGCAATCATCACTATACGTTTAAAAATGGACGTTACAGTTACGTGTTACATGTCACTATTATTGGTTGCGATACATCTTCACTTGGTTGGCTTGAAGTATATAAAAACGATAAGCAATTGTTATTTGAAGGCGCTGTAAGTAAAGGTTAATACAGTAGCGAAAAGAGTACATAGTTACTAATGATTAAACAGAATTAGATATAAAATATGAAAATAGAAGATATAAAACTTAAAATTGAAAGATCTGAATTTTATAAAAACTATAATGTTAAACAGTTGATTAAACTGGTTATTGATTTATATGAAAGCTACCGAATTGAAAATACTAATTTAGAGTATGACGGCGATATGCTTCTTTTTCAGTGCAGGGAAGATAGCCTTAGTAAAGACTACTTTATTGTTGATATTACACGCCAAATTATTCCTGATTTAGACGACATAGATGAAGCTACAGATGCTATGCAGCAACTTAGTACGACTTTTAAATTTTTACCAAGCGAGGCTGCATTTGCGCTTTCAACAACGAGTCAGTGGTGTTCTGCGTTAAATGAGGTTGATAGTCTTAGGGCGTTTATTGAAAATAGTGAAGCTTTTCAATGGGCTATTAAAAATGATGTGGTAAAAGTAGATATTGAATTATCTTATATATAAATATTAAAACAATAACTGTAGTCGCATGAGTTGCATCTTACTTCTTTGCTTACTGTCAATGTAAAAAATTATTTAGCAATTTGCTGCTCTTAACCACTTTAAACAAGGCAATTTTATGAAAACGATTGGCATGCTCGGAGGTATGAGTTGGGAGTCTACAACCAGCTATTACAAAGCCTTAAACGAAGGCGTTAAAAACTCATTGGGTGGACTACATTCAGCCAAAATTTGTATGGTGAGCGTCGATTTTGCAAAAATTGAAGCACTACAGCATCAAGGCGATTGGCAACAAACAGCTAAGTTACTCACCAAGGCGGCTAAATCTGTTGAGGCTGGTGGTGCCGACTTTTTACTTATTTGTACCAACACTATGCATAAAGTGGCCGATGAGATTGCCAGTAATATTACCATTCCTATTTTGCACATAGCCGATGCCACCGCCGAGCAACTAAAGCACGATAACATTACGCGAGTAGGGTTGTTGGGAACGCAATTTACAATGGAGCAAAACTTTTACAAAGAGCGTTTAACCGATAAGCATAACATTGAGGTATTAATACCTGAGCCTAATGAGCGAAAGCGTGTGCACGAGGTTATTTATTCGCAGTTATGCCAAGGGATTATTGATGACGATTCGCGAGCCGATTATGTGCGTATTATAGAGCGATTATTTGAGCAAG
Source organism: Pseudoalteromonas sp. Scap03 (assembly GCF_013393115.1). Lineage (GTDB taxonomy): Bacteria > Pseudomonadota > Gammaproteobacteria > Enterobacterales > Alteromonadaceae > Pseudoalteromonas. The sequence goes on from NZ_VDEU01000001.1 coordinate 1,783,395, forward strand.
GCGCGCAGGCCATCATTTTAGGCTGTACTGAAATCGCCTTGTTGGTAAAGCCACAACATACGCAGGTTCCGCTTTACGATACTACCAAAATACATGCCGAAGCAGCAGTAAAACTAGCGCTGGCAAAATAAATAAGGTTGAGCTTAATTCTGTAAATAATTACTTCGTTATGCTTGCATACACTGATGCTAATAGTTAAGGAATCTGGGGGGGGGGAGGTGAAAAAGCTTACTATTTATTTGTTACTTTTATTATCTGTTGGATATTCTACAGTTGCTTTATATTCGCTCATCAATAGTGATATTGAAGATGTTATTATTTGCAGCACTGATGAGAATACTCATTACATCCCAAGTGATGCTTGTGAATATTACTTACTTAATTATAGAGCCGATAAGAGTGATATTGAATCACTTGAATCAGGCGCTGGTCTAGCATTTTTATTTGAGATTAAAGATATAGATAAGCGCGATGCTTATATCGAATACTTTATTTCTAAAGGAATCAAAGTAAATACGTTAAGTGACATAGATGGTTTATCACCTCTACACTCGGCTATTTTGCTTAATGACTTTGGTTTAGTGCAACTTTTAATTGATAAAGGCGCGAGTATTACTATTAAAGAAAAATCACATGGGCTTATACCTTTAGAGTTTATTCATAAACTGAGTGAAAGAAATGCTCAGATAGATAGGCAGCTGATATCTGAACTTTTGACGTCGATTTCAAATAATAAACAGGCTGGTTAATTCAAAGAATTACCGAATATGTTAAATCTAGTGATTTTATTATTTACCAACAAAAAAACCGCCAATTGGCGGTTTTTTATTAGCAAGTAAAGCTGTTAACACGCTTTATATTAATGACCTTTCTCAAAGTCATTTACTTCGCGCTCGGCCTCATCTTTGGATTTACCGTATTTTTGCTGAATTTTACCAACAAGCTCGGTACGGCTACCTTCAATTTTATCTAAATCATCGTTGGTAAGATCGCCCCATTTTTGTTGCGCTTTACCTTTAAGTTCTTTCCAATTTCCTTCGATACGATCGCTATTCATAATTAGCTCCTTATTAAGAGTGATGATTTTTCATTTTAAAAGCGTTACTAATAAAATGATTTTTAACGTTCACTCATAAAGGTGCAAAGCCTATACCAGAAAGTGAAATGTTAAGTTTTTAATATATATCAATTGGTTATGGTTTTTTGATGCGTAAGGTTTTTTTCTGGTGGCGAGCTTTATAAAAATTCTGCAGGGTGGCTTGTAATTATTTCAGGGACTGTCACTTCAGGGGTTATTATTGCAGGAACACTGTGCTGGTTTTTTATAAGTACAAAAAAAGCAAGCTATTAAAGCTCGCTTTGCTGTTTAATAAAGGAATTAATGTCTAAAGCTTGGCATTAGCGCAGGAATGCCTGGCAGCATACCTACCAGTGCCATTACACCGGTTAATAACACAAACATTATAAGTGGGATGACCCAGCGACTCATTCGCGATAAATCAGCACTTCTTTCTTTACAGCCAATAAGGCCCAAGTTATCAAGTAGCATAGTTAATGACCAACCAAATGCAGGGTTTACTAGGCTTGATGCAAACACCACAATGGCGGCTGATTGGGTGGTTTTACCTTCACGGGTCATTTCCATACCCGCTTCAAGTAGTGGAATGAACACCCCTACAATTAATGCAACACACAATACTGGCTGCCAAATAGCTAAGTCCATTGGATAGCCCCAAACACCCGCGATAATACAAAATAACGCAGTTAAAATTGCGCCTGCAGGAATAGGGCGTTTTGCAATAGCAGCAGGAACAATGTAAGTGCCCCAAGATGACGCAAAGTTAGCACCGCCTAAAAGCGAGCCAAAGGTTTGTCTTGTTGATGCGCTAAGCATGGTATCGTCAATATTCATTTGTACTTTTTCAGTACGCTCAGGGTAACTAATTTTTTGAAATACTTGATGGCCTAAAAAGTCAGGAGACCACATAGCAACCGCTAAAACTGCAAAAGGAAGTACAACTACAAAGCTTTCAGCTGTTGGTAAGCCAAGCATCCAGCCGGTGTTTTCGCCCCACCAGTACATAGGGTTCATGTTTGGTAAGCCCGGTGCAGTATGAAACTCAAACGGTGCACCCAATGCAAAAGCAGTAAAACCACCAATTAAACAGCTCAGTGGCACGGCTAACCAGCGTTTTTTGTAATGCTCCAATAAAGCATAAAGTAAAATTGTGGCTAAGATTACGATAAAGGCAATATGGGTCATTTGAATTTCTTCAGCCCATGCAAACAGCTTTTTAACTTGTGAAATGGTACCCACAAAGCCCAAATAAAGAAGTAGGCCACCACACACTCCTTTACTGGTGAGCTTGGCCATGAGACTGCCGCCTTTACTAAATGCTAATATCAATCCAAAGGCTCCTATGAGCAAACCAAAGGCCATAGGGTGTCCGCCTGCGGCAACCACAATAGGAATTAATGGAATGAGTGGGCCATGAGTACCCGCTAAGTTAGCGGTCGGTAAAATAAAGCCAGAAAATAGTAAAATAAATAGCGAAACAATTAAAAGTTCGTAGCGTACGTTTTCAAGTACAAAGCCATCACTTAAACCCAAAGGGCCTGCAAACGTGGCAGCAATGGCTGCTACCATTACTACTTTACCTATAGTAGCGGCCATTGCTGGAATGGTGTCTTCAAATTCAAAGCGATAATCTCTAAACGGTAAATTTGGACGCCAGCGTTTTGGCTGCATAATTTGCAGTTCGTGCTCTAGATAAGCGTCGCGGCTTTCAAACTCAGAGCTGGGTTTATGAAGATTTTCATAGCTATCGGACACGGTTTGAGTATCCGCTCCTGGTATAGCATCAGATGAATTATCATCTAGCGGCTTGGTGGTCATGACTTCTCCTGCAACTTTGTTGCTAACTCAAAATAAAAATACAGCTTTTACAAAGCAAATGAACGTTGAGTGCGCAGGGTAAAACAGCTTGCTACAGATTGTAATTAGGCAAAAGGTCGTGCATAGCCCAGTTTAACGCTTTGTAAGTGTTAACAAAAATAGCAAAGGGATGTGTTGTAACTGGCTTGTTAAATTTAAAAGATCTTTAAATTCAGTGGTTTATTGTTCTGTTTTTACAGTGTGATCTTGTCATGCAGAATAGCGAAAAGGTCATAAAATCAGCAGATTCAGCAGCAATCATTCTTTAGTCTAATAAAGGTGACGTTAGCCGCTATTTGCTTATTATAAATACAATTAGCCGCAAAGTTGCACAAAAGCTAATAATACTTAGTTTTAGCGGAATAACTATTTTTGGACTCAAGATAGGGTTTTAAAAGGTAATAATAGGAGTAAAGTAAAAACATAGCGCAAAGTGACTAAACAAGAAAATGCCTTTATGTAACGTATTTATAAAGGCATTTCTGGGTAAGCTTGTTTGTTTTCACCGCCAGTTAAACGCTGTAACAACCGACGCTGGCTTGAGAGTAATTGCCCTGAGCGTTCATTCATTATTTTGCAGGTTTTAGTTTTTAGCTCAAGCTGATGCAATAGCTTAGTAGTAAGGGTGTTTATATCAACAGGTAGAAGCGCGGTTAATTGTGCTAAACCTTCTTTGCCACCTTGTAAGCCTAAACTCACCAAAAAGCCATCGCGCTGGTTGTGCGATTCATTTAAGCTTTCTAAAAAGCCGAGCATTTTTTTATTATGTGTTTCTAGCTGCACATTACGTTGGCTTAGCAATTCGTATTGCGTTTCAAGTAATTCAATTAACGCGCCTAGCTTAGTAATGTCTTGTTGCAGACTTACAATATACTCTTTTACAGTTTTCATTTTTTATGAAGTTCAACCATAGCGTTAACGGTTTCATCAATATTAATTTTAAATTCACCACTGGCAATTGCCGCTTTCATCATGGCTACTTTATCCATATCAACGTCTGGCTTTGCAGCTAAATCTTGAAATGTTGAGTCTATTGATTTACTTAATGCACTCACTGAGTTTGCTTGCTCTTGTTTAGTCGCTACAGGTTGTTGTTCTGGTTTTGCATCCAGTGAAGAACGCTGGTTTGTTTTTTGGCTTTGATCAACCGCAGTGGTTGTTATTGCACTTATATTCATTGTTTATTACCTAATTCGTTTATCGAATTTATATTGCTTAGTTTATATCAGCGACCAAGTACAAGCATTACTTAACTTTTATTTCGACATTTTTTAAAATGTCGCCTCTGCCACGCCTTGCGCAATTACTCTACCTTGAACTACTTTTTTTGATGATAAATTTTTTACATTAATAACCTCACCAAGCTGGCCATCTTCAAGAGCAATGGCTTTAACATTGGCTGAGAAAGTTGCGGTATTTATTTGCAGTGAAATATGCTCATTTTTATTGATTAAATACTGCTTTTCTAGGTATCGGGTGGAGATCACCGTGCCTTTATCAATCTCGCGTTTAACGGTAAGTCCAACTAGCTGGTCAATACCGGTTTCGCCTTGGTGGCGGTGCTTACCTAAATCCACGCTTTTATATTCTAAGTCTTGCTTATTAAGCACTTTACCTCGGTTTAAAGTGTGCTTGGCAGCTACTAGGTTTATCCACACACTTACTTTGGCACTGGCTCTAAAACGCCAAGCAGGCGATGGGCAAGATACAGAAATACTCACCCTGCCTGCAGGTGGCGTGTGATTTTGTGAGCGAGTGATTTGCAATTCATCACAGCTTAAATTTTCGCTGCCTTTAGGAATAAATAATTCTATATCTTGTCGCTGACTTTGCGAATTAACTGAGCGCAAATAGCTCTTAATTTCACTGTGCAAAAACTGCCGAATTTCTTTATCAAAATTAATGGGGATGGCCATAGCATGAGCTGGCAGAAGTCCAATAGTTAAAAGTAAGCGGAAAAACCAACGCTTCCCTTGGGGAAGTTTAGCTTCCGTGTGCTGGGCTGTTTTTTGCTCTTTTTTTATGTAAGTCATTGAAAAAGTATACTTTTAAAAGTTGGCATAAAGGTTGTTATACACAAGGTAGAAAGTGTATGCGAAGCGCGAAAGCATACAAGAAACAAAAATTAGAGGCAACAATGGAACTATTTGATAAAGCGTTAGGTGTTCACCCTTTTTCAATGAAATTAAGGTTAGACAGAGCAGAAGTCATTGCCAGTAACTTGGCTAATGTTGACACGCCTGGGTTTAAATCTCGAGATGTAGATTACCGTCAAATTATGCAAAGTGTCTCATCCAGTTTTTCGCAAAACAGAGATGTTGATTTTGCTGGTGTACAAACGGATGAACTTAAATATCGCGTTCCTTATCAACCATCAAGTGATGGCAACACTGTTGAGTTAAATATTGAGCAAGCAAAATTTGCCAGCAACAGTATGGATTTTCAAACCAGTTTGACCTTTTTAAATATGAAAATAAATGGCTTACATAAAGTTATTTCAGGGAAATCATAATGTCTTTTAATTCAATTTATGACGCTAGCGGCAGCGCCATGCGCGCTCAAGTTATTCGCCTCGACACCATTGCATCTAACCTAGCCAATGCCGATACCGCAGCCGGTTCAGAAGCCGACGCTTACAAGGCACTTAAACCAGTATTTTCTGCTTTGTACAAACAAACACAAGACAGCCAATCAATTTCAGCCTCGGTTGATGTATTAGGGATCACTGAGTCAAACCGTGCGGTAGAGCAGCGCTACGAGCCAAATAACCCAATTGCTAACAACGATGGTTATGTATTTTACTCCAACGTAAATGCACTTGAAGAAATGGCAGATATGATGTCTGCAAGTCGCAGCTACCAAACATCTGTTGAAGTTATGGGGCGTGTAAATAGCATGCAGCAAAGTATTCTTAAGTTAGGACAATAATATTATGCAAGTTAATTCAGCCGTTCCAAGCGCAGCCGACGGGGCAAAAAACACCACGAATATTGCCGGTAATAGTTCAGCAGATGAAATGTCGACCATGTTTTTAGAGTTACTTGTTGCGCAAATTAGTAATCAAAATCCATTACAACCTATGGACGGCACTCAATATGTGAGCCAGCTTGCGGAGTTTTCTAATGTTGAGTCGTTACAAAGCATTCGCCAAAACACCGCCGATGGTTTGGATTATGTGAGCAGCTTAGCGGTGCTTGAAGCCACTAATATGGTTGGCCAAACGGTTGATGTACAAGCAAGCAGTATTGCCCTTGAACAAGATGGCAGTGTCTCTGGCATGGTTAATTTAGGGGAAGCCGCAGACTCTGTCACTGTGCAACTTTATAACCAAGAAGGTGAGCTAGTTGAAGAAAAACAACTGCCTTATTCTGGAGTCGGTTCGCTGCGTTTTGAATTTGAAAACCAAGAAGCCGGTGCGTATGCAGTGAGAGCGTATGCCACTACAGCAGAGGTACCAAAGCAGCTTGATACTTGGCTAAGCGGTGAGGTTGAGCGTGTTTCTGTAGGTAAATCGTTAGAAGATATTTTATTACAAGTCGATGGTTTGGGTAATTTTGGTATCACTGAAATTAATCAAGTGGCATAAATAAGAGGAATAAATAATATGTCTATGTTCAATATAGGATTAAGTGGTCTTAAAAGTACCCAAACAGGATTAGAAGTAACCAGTAATAATATTGCTAACTCGGGTACTGCTGGTTATAAAAATAACACCGCAGAATTTGCCGCAGTGTATAACGGCAGTCAACGCGGCGGCGTTAAAGTTGCCAATGTTAAAGAAGATTTTGTCACCGGTGGTGAAATTGTGCGCACCGGTAATGCGCTGGATATTGCTATTGATGGCCAAGGTTTTTTTGCCATATCAGAAAACGGCCGAACAGCTTACACCCAAGCAGGCCAGTTTCAGTTAGATAACGACTTAAATATTGTTAATGCCAACGGCGGCAAACTGCAAGGTTTTGGCGTGTCTCAGGTTGATGGTGGTGATCCGACAATTGTACCAGGTGTATTAACCGATTTAAAAATTGAAGCCTCAAACATAGAAGCACAAGCCAGTACCAATATTAACTTTAACGGTAACTTAAGTTCTTCTAGCGACGTGATTGCTTATCCAACAGCTCCTGCGGTATTTGATCCTAAAGATGGTAGTCAATATAACTTTTCTCAATCTACCGAAGTATTCGACTCCTTAGGTAACAGCCATGTAATGACCCAGTATTTTAACCATACGGGTAGCAACGAATGGCAAGCGATGTTTTTCTTAGATGGTAAACCCCTTACTCAAGCTCAGCTTTCAGCGCTTGGTTCGACGACAGGTACTCAAGCTATTGATGATGGTGCGAGTGGTTCAATTAACGCCGGTACCATTACACTTAACTTTGATACCGATGGCCAAATGGTGCCGTTTTCAGGCGACTTAACGTCGGTTGATTTAGAGGTGCCTATTACTTCAACGCCAGGTAATGCAGAAATAACCAGTGGCGCAGCAGCATTAAATATCGCGCTTAAATTCGATGGTACAACGCAGTTTGGTTCAAGTTTCAGTGTTAACGAAAACGATGCCAACGGCTATACCTCAGGGGCGTTTTCTGGTGTAAAAGTTGAAGACGACGGCCGTGTATTTGCAACATTTACTAACGGTGAATCTAAATTACAAGGTCAGGTTGTACTTGCCTCGTTTGCGAATGTTGATGGTTTAGAGCAAGGCAGTAATACCGTGTGGTATCAAACTGAAGAGTCAGGCTCTGCACTTTATGGCGAGCCAGAAAGTGGCTCACTGGGTAAATTACTGTCGGGTTCATTTATGGGCTCAAATGTTGATATTAGTGAACAGCTGGTTGGCTTAATGTCATTTCAACAAAATTACCAAGCCAATGCTAAAACCATCAGCAGTGCTGATGAAATGATGCAAATTTTATTTAGTAACACCTAAGGAAGCTGAGCGTGGAAAAGTTAATTTATACCGCCGTTTCGGGTGCTGAACTTAATAATACCGCCTTACGCGTTGCTGCAAATAACTTAGCAAATGTTAGCACCGTAGGCTTTAAGGCCGACTTAGAGCAAGCGCAATCTATGATGGTACAAGGCGAGGGCTTTCGTACTCGTTACCACGCGCAACTAACACCAGTAACTACTGACTTATCGTCAGGGCCAATCATGGATACTGGCCGTAATCTTGATTTAGCACTGAGCAATGGCGGTTATCTAGAGGTGATGGATGACAATGGCGAACCGGCTTATACCCGTGCGGGTAATTTAGTGGTTGATGCCGACGGCTTTATTACTGTTAATGGCCGACGTGTGCAAGGTGACGGTGGCGATATTCAACTTCCTGAGTTTGGTGATATTGAAATTGGCTCAAACGGCATGATCAACCTCACCCCCATTGGCGGCGGTGTAATTGCAGAAGATGCGCAAATTAAATTAGCCAGTACCGATGCAAACTTAATTAAAGGTGCTGATGGCTTACTCAGAGCTAACGATTTACAGCCGCTTGAAGCCGACGAAACAATTACAGTAAGAACCGGTGCTTTAGAAGGTTCTAATGTGAATGCCGTGGCTGAAATGATCAAAACCATGAATATTAGCCGCCAATTTGAGATGAATGTAAAAATGATGAAGTCTGCTGACGAATTAGCGACCAGCGGTAATAAACTCATCAGCGGACGTGGATAAACAGGAAGCCAAACATGAATTCAGCATTATGGGTGAGTAAAACCGGTCTTGCAGCGCAAGATTTAAGAATGACAACAATATCTAATAACCTAGCGAACGTAAGCACTGCCGGTTTTAAAAAGGACAGAGCGGTATTTGAAGATTTATTTTACCAAGTACAAAAACAGCCTGGCGCGCAGGTAGATGAGCTTAATCAGCTGCCATCTGGGATTCAGGTCGGAACCGGTGTTCGTATTAACGGTACGCAAAAGCAATTTACCGAAGGTAGCTTTGAAACAACCAGCAATCAATTAGATGTAGCCATTGCTGGGCAAGGTTTCTTTCAAATTGAAAGTCCTGATGGCGAGTTATTGTTTACTCGTAACGGCCAGTTTCAGCTTAACTCTGAGTCATTACTGGTAAACAGCAACGGCTTACCTTTGGCGCAAAATATTGCGCTACCAGAGGGCACCACTAAAGTGAGTATTGGCACCGACGGCACCGTTACTGCGGTAGTAGGTAAGGATGCGCAAGCGGTTGAGTTAGGTCAAATGTTAACGGTTAACTTTGCAAATCCTGCAGGCCTACAAAGCTTAGGTGGCAATTTGTACCGCGAAACAGCAGCATCCGGTGAACCTGTTGAGGGGATCCCCGGTGAAGATGCTTTTGGTGGCTTGCAACAATTTACTATTGAAGGCTCAAACGTGAGCGTTGTTGATGAAATGGTCAGCATGATTGCCGTACAGCGCGCTTACGAGATGAACGCTAAAGTGGTCTCTGCAGCAGATGAAATGCTGCGCTTTATAAATCAAAACGTATGATTATGATGAATAAGTTAACATTATTTTTGCTGCTTTTGGGTGTTGCTGGCTGTAGCAATACCCCGTCAAAAACCCAAATGGTGGAATGCGAAGTGGTGTATGGGGAAGTTAAATGTCCGCAAAACACCACTCAAAAATCAGTTCAAGACTATGAAATAAGCCAAGATGCCTATGCACAGGGTTTGAATCAGCAAGATGGGAGCTTATTTCAAGATAACTATATGTTTTCTTTGTATGCAGATAAACGTGCTTACCGAGTTGGCGATATTTTAACTGTGGTGCTTAACGAGCGCACGCAATCAAGTAAAAGTGCCGATTCGAGTTTAGATAAAAGCACCGACTTTGATGTTGCTGTGCCAGTTGCTGGTGCACTCAATGTAGCTGATTTTAATTTGGGTATAGGCTCGAGTGCCAAGTTTGACGGTGAAAGCAGCGCCAGCCAACAAAACTTCCTGAGTGGCGCTATTACCGTGCGGGTGAATCATGTTTTATCTAATGGGTCGCTGGTTATTAAAGGGCGTAAGCAAATTAAACTTAACCAAGGCGATGAATACATTGAAATTGAAGGGCTAGTTCGCCCTGGCGATATTGATGTAAGTAACCGTGTTTCGTCGCTTCGTATTGCTGAAGCGCAAATAAGCTATACCGGCAAAGGCACATTGGCTGATGCGAATCGTCCAGGTTGGTTTACCACTTTATTTACCCGATTCTTAAACCCGTTCTAAGGGATTACTGAGGTTTTAATGAAATATTTACTATTAATGCTAGTGTGCTTTTTTAGCCTATTAGCGCCTGCAACTGTGACCGCCAAAGCACGTCCATTATTAGATATTGTTGATGTGCTAGGCGTGCGAGAAAACCAACTCGTGGGTTACGGTTTAGTAGTGGGCTTGCCGGGGTCTGGTGATAAAGCCCAAGTAAAATTTGCCGGCCAATCGCTAAGTAATATGCTAAAGCAATTTGGTGTCTCTGTAGATGAAGAGCGATTACCAAAATCAAAAAATATAGCGGCTGTTGCTGTCCATGCTACGTTGCCGCCTATGGGAAGCCCAGGCCAAGCGATTGATGTAACTGTGAACTCATTGGGTGATGCAAAAAGCTTACATGGTGGCAGCTTAATGTTGACCCCGTTAAAAGGGGTTGATGGCAAAGTGTATGCGCTAGCACAAGGTAATTTAGTGGTGGGCGGCATTAATGCTAGCGGTAAAAGTGGCTCCTCGGTGACTGTTAATGTGCCTACTTCAGGGCTTATTCCTAATGGTGCAATTATTGAGCGCAGTGTTATGGCTATGTATGAAAGTCAAAGCGATGTAATTCTTAATTTAAAAGATCCAAATTATCAAACTGCCCGCAATGTTGTACGTGCTATCAATAAAGTATTTGGGCCTGATGTAGCTACTGCTGAAAACTGGGCGCGCTTAGTGGTTAGTGCGCCAAGCGATGCCAATAGTCGCAACACGTTTATGTCGATGCTACAAGATATTACTGTAGAGCAAGGTTCTGAGCGCCCAAAAATTGTATTTAATAGCCGCACAGGTACTGTCGTAATGAACAATACAGTGCGAGTTAATCAGGCTGCGGTTAACCATGGCAATTTAACCATTACCATAAGTGAACAAGAGCAAGTGTCGCAACCAGGGCCGTTTTCAAATGGCCAAACTACGACCACGCAATCAAGTGATATCACGGTAGATCAACAACAAAAAAATATGCTGTTGTGGCCTGAAGGCACCTCATTAGATGAAATTGTAAAAGCGGTAAATGCACTTGGCGCAACGCCAGCCGAGCTTATGTCGATATTAATTGCACTTGATAATGCTGGGGCTCTAGAAGCCGAGCTATTAGTTATTTAAAGGAAATAGCCATGAAAATAGAGTCATCAACCCAATTATCTCAGTCATTAGCGATAGACCCCACTCATCTAGAAAATATTACCGGCAACAGTGAAGCTGGCGTTAAACAGGCAGCAGAGCAGTTTGAAGCCATTTTTTTACAGCTGGTATTAAAAAGTATGGATAGCACCACCAAAACTATGGCCGGTGACAATGGTTTTTTTAATAGTAACGAGCAAGCGCAATTTAGAGATATGCATAATGCTCAAACCGCGCAGCATTTAGCGTCAACTCATCAACTGGGTCTAGCCGAAGCGATTGTTAAGCAGTTTGATGAGAAAATTGCCCCCATAGAAAATACATTTAAGAATAGCCAAAGCTTGGTCGCTAATGATCAACATAAAGGTGCTGAAAGCGTTGAGCCAACCCAAAGCTATGATATTTATGCGGGGTCGGCATTTGTTCAGCCATTGAATGCTAATACGATTAGGTAGTTAATTATGTCTATGTTAAATAACGCGTTAAGCGGTCTCAATGCGGCTAATATTGCGCTGACTGTGTCAGGGCAAAATGTGGCGAATGCAGCCGTTGAAGGTTACTCGCGTCAGCAAGCTCAATTTAAAACCTCTAATGTATATTTAGGTGGGGTTGAGGTGGCATCGGTTGATCGGGTTGTTGACGCCTTTTTAAATGACGATATTTGGCGTACTAATTCCGATACCAATTTTTATGAAAACAAACAGTCATACCTAGGCTTTATTGAGCAAATAATTGGTACCGACTCGTTAAACTTAAATAACTCCCTTGCAAGCCTTACCAATGCATTAAATGCAGCGACGACCAAGCCAGACTCACAGGCTTTTAGACAGCAGTTTTTGTCCTCAGTTGAAGGGCTTATGCAAGATTTTGCGCAGATTAATGGCGCACTGGCTGGCCAAGAAACTAAACTCAATGCGCAAATGAGCAATGTGGCACTAAGTGTGTCATCGATTACGAAACAGATAGCCGAAATCAACAGCAGTATTGGGGTAGCAACAGCGAATAATCAATCAACCGCAGAGCAAAAAGACAATCGCGAGCGCTTAGTAAACCAGTTATCAGGGCATATTGGTGTATCTATTGTTGAACGAAATAATGGCTTTATTGATATTAGTACCTCAAGTGGTGCCCCGTTAGTAGTAGGCAGTAAAGCTGCATCAATCTCGGTCAGTGGTACAACAGTCACCAGTGAATTTATTGGCCAGAAATTTACTCTTGATAAAAATGTTGGTGGCCAATTTGGTGGCTTAATAAGCGTTGATAATGATGTAATAAAACCAACTCTTGCAACCTTAAACAGCTTAGTTTCCGACCTTGCTGATGATATGAATGGTGCATTACAAAGCGGTTTTGATTTAAATAACGACCCTGGTGAAGCATTGTTTACTTACAACCCATTAAACCCATTAGGGACGATCGAGATAAACCCTGTTATCACTTCCGATAAGCTTGGTTTTAAAGACAGTAGTACTTCCGGGCCTGGTGATAATTCAAACATTGCTAATATCGTTACCTCAATGGCAGGAAAAGGCGATAAATTTACGTTATTAGTGGGTGAACTGGCAATTACTAGTAAGCAAAATTTAAGTAGTATCTCTACCGCTACGAGTTTAAGTGAAAATGCCATCGCAGCGCGTGATAGCTTTAGTGGTGTAAACCTTGATGAAGAGGCGGCAAGCTTAATGCATTTTCAGCAAATGTATAGTGCCAATGCCAAAGTGATCAGCACTGCCGATCAAATGTTTAAATCTTTACTGCAAATGTTTTAAGGGGCAATGTTATGCGAGTAAGTAGTCATCAGCTTCATTTAAATTCAATAAAAAACATCCAAATTAATACTGAAAATTTTAACGAAAAGTCGACTCAATTAGCAACCAATAAGCGTATTCTTAAGCCGTCTGATGATCCACTTGGCACTGTGATGATTATGAATTTAGGTTCAGAAATTAAATCGCTAGAGCAATACAAAACCAATATGGACGCAGTTAACTTTTCACTGGGTCAACAAGAAGTACAATTGACTGGTATTGTTAACCAAATATATTCCTTACAGAGTTTACTTACTACCGCAGCTGATGATTCGATGGGTGAGGCAGAAATTAAAGCGCTTGGTCAAGAAATGAGAGTGGCTTTTCCTGCGATTGTTGATTTACTTAATGCAACAGATAGCGACGGAAAGTATTACTTTTCGGGCAGCAAAACGGATGAACAACCATTTCAAATCGATGCCACGGGTAATTACGTTTATACCGGTGACGATATTGTCAGAGAAGTTGCTGTATCTGATGACTCAAGTGTAAAAAATAATATTGTGGGTGATGATTTAGACCCAGGTGCCGGCTTTTTAAATGCCATGCAAGACTATCTTGTTGATGTAAATAATCCACCGGCAGGTGGCGTTGGCAATCAATCACGGGTGATGATAGATAAATTAGCAGACTTTCTAGGTACTATTAGTAGCCAAGTGACTACAATTGGTTCTACTATGGCGTCGCTTGATTCTATTACTACCAGTAATCAAGATATCACTACGTTTACGGTGAATTTACAGGATGATTTAAGTGCTGTAGATTACCCTGAAGCGTTTATCTCGATGAAAGAGTCAATGGCGGCGTATGAGTCATCGATGCAGGTTTACTCAACAGTAAGCAAACTTTCATTGTTTTCATACATTTAAAAATTATAATATTTTCAGGAACTAACTATGCTGGTTAAAAGTAGCGAAAAGGCACAAGCAATTGACTTGGTTAATACCAATAAATCGGATGCACTCGTTACATCAACAAAAGATTCTGCTAACAATTTGTGGAAAAACAAAATTGTTGCCAGAGAGGAGCAAGTTAAAGTACTGACTGATTGGGCACAGCGTGGGGCGCTTAGTCAAGCCTTGGCTAGAGCCGAGCAAAGTGAAAGCACAATACGAAATTTGTATATGGGACTTGAAAAGTTAGCACAACAATTAAACACTCAGGCAGCTAACTCTCAGCCACAACCTATGCAACAACAAAAGATTAAAGTTCAAATAGCGTCATTACAAAATGTCGCAAGTAAAAAAGGCTCAGGGCTTGATTCTCAACTAAAAATAACCGACCCAAATCGTGCTATTAGCAAACAGCTTAATGCCAATATAGACCTGCTTAGCGCGCGTCCACATGAAGAAAGTATCCAGTTAGTAATGGGGCGTTCGGGTAAATCATTAAGTTTAAAACTACCTGCCTATCAAGACGAAAAAACCAATTTAACTGCTATTCAAAATGCGTTTGCACCACATCATATAAACGTTGAGCTCAACCGTGAAAACCGCCTGCTTTTTAGTGCGCAAAAAGATAATGCGGCTCCACTTTTAGAACCTTGGGTAATGAGTGGTCAAGGTGTACGTGTTGCGGCGGGTAACCCGATTTCGTTGCAGCTTAATGATTTAGATAATCCACTAAATGAACTTGCTAAAGTAGCAGACAAAAATGCCAGTATTGCACAGCACCGCGAACAAATTCAAAGTGCACAGCGCCATTTAAAGGCCAACTTAATAAAAATTCAGGCACAAAAGCAACAGTTGCAAAGCCAGCTAGATCAACTCGATGCTGCTCGTACCTTAGCCAATACAGATGAATTGCTTGCTGTAAGTTTAGGGGTTAAACAGCACATGCAAAGCCCAGGGGTAAATAGTGTGGCTGCAATTATGTCACAAGCAAACATAACTCGTAACATGGTGCAATACTCACTAAATTAACGGTCAGTTAATTTAAATTTAATGTCATCTTTTTCATTATCGCCTGTAATTTAAGGGCTAACTTTAATAATTAGAAAAATGTTTATCTTTTCTCATAATTGGTCGCTCTTAGTTATTAGAAAGTGATTTAGCTCCACTAATTACTTTAACTACAACTTCAAAGAGGAAACTAAACATGGCTCTATCAATTCAATCGAATATGGCTTCAATGTCAATTCAAAACCAGCTTGGTCGCAGCAACAACGATTTATCAACAGCGCTTGAGCGTTTAGGTTCTGGTTTTAAAATTAACTCTGCAAAAGATGACGCAGCGGGTCTGCAAATCGCATCACGCTTAAACGCACAAGTACGCGGCCAAGAAGCAGCACTTTATAATTCAAACAATGCCATGTCGATGATGCAAACAGCGGAAGGCGCGTTTGATGAAATGACTAATATTGCTTACCGCATGAAAGAGCTAGCAACACAGGCTGCCAATGGTACAAATGGTGATGATGAATATACAGCGATAAGTTCTGAGTATGTTGCTTTGACTGCTGAATTAAATAGTATTATGGATAATACGTCATTTGGTGGAACAGCATTATTTAATGCAGACGCAGCATTGGCAGCAGATAAAGGTAAATTTGCTACAGCAGTTACGTTTCAAGTAGGTTCAAGTACAGCAGAAACATTGTCAGTTGATATCGGTGCTACTTTGTATGTTGATGGTACGGCTACAGATAAATCAGTTCAAGGAACTATTAATCAGTTGGGGGCTAGGGCCTCAACAGGAGCTACGCCATCAGGTAATGGTCGTATTGATAACCAAGCAGATGCAAAGGCTCAGCTTGATTTTGTTGATACGTTAGTTGATTCAATTGGCACGGCCCGCTCAGCCCTAGGTGCATCAATGAATCGTCTTGATCATACCATGAATAACGTAACGAACATGAAAGAAAATACTCAAGCGGCAGCGTCTACACTGATGGATGCTGATTTTGCTGCTGAAACATCTAATATGACTAAGCAACAGTTGCTTATGAACTCAGGTATTTCTGTACTTAGTACTGCTAACAGCACAACACAAATGATTGGTTCACTTCTTCGTTAATAGCTTAACGATAGGTTACATAAACCGAGTAATCGATTAAAAAATACCAAAACAGCTGCATCTTTGATGCGGCTGTTTTTGTTTAGATAGAGCTCGGATAAAAATAAAAAAGGTTACTCAGCCTTTTTTAAAGCTGCATCTAGTTTGGTAGCTATGTAATTATTTCGGCTGTATTAATAAATAAAATCAAAATAAAGTTTAGTTTTTTCTTAATGTGGTCGCTCTTAATGATTAGTCACTTCTATTTATACTTTGTGTGTAAATAGGTTTAAAACATAAAGGAAATTAAGCATGGCTTTATCAATTCAATCAAATATGGCTTCAATGTCAATTCAAAACCAGCTTGGTCGTAGCAACAACGATTTATCAACAGCGCTTGAGCGTTTAGGGTCTGGTTTTAAAATTAACTCTGCAAAAGATGACGCAGCGGGTCTACAAATCGCATCACGCTTAAACGCACAAGTACGCGGCCAAGAAGCAGCGCTTTATAATTCAAATAATGCAATGTCTATGCTGCAAACAGCGGAAGGTGCGTTTGATGAAATGACTAACATTGCTTACCGCATGAAAGAGTTAGCGACCCAAGGTGCCAATGGTACAAATGGTGCGGATGAGTACACAGCAATGAAGTCTGAGTTTGTTGCTTTAGAAGCTGAGCTTAAAAGTATTATGGACAACACTAGCTTTGGTGGTACTAAATTACTAGATGCTACTGCAGGTAAATTTGATGTTGGCGCTGTATCGTTCCAAGTAGGTTCATCAACAGCTGAAACACTTTCAGTTGATGTTAGTACAGCAGTACAGGATATTAACACAAGTGTTGCTACTGCAGGCACCATCGGTGACCTAGATGATGCGACGAATTCATCAGCAGCAATTACTGGTATTGATACTTTTATTAAAAATATTGGTACTGCGCGCTCAGCACTAGGTGCATCAATGAACCGCCTTGAACATACTATGAACAACGTAACCAACATGAAAGAAAACACCCAAGCAGCGGCTTCTACACTGATGGATGCTGATTTTGCTGCTGAAACATCTAATATGACTAAGCAACAGTTGCTTATGAACTCAGGTATTTCTGTACTTAGTACTGCTAACAGCACAACACAAATGATTGGTTCACTTCTTCGTTAATAGCTTAACGATAGGTTACATAAACCGAGTAATCGATTAAAAAATACCAAAACAGCTGCATCTTTGATGCGGCTGTTTTTGTTTAGATAGAGCTCGGATAAAAATAAAAAAGGTTACTCAGCCTTTTTTTAAAGCTGCATCTAGTTTGGTAGCTATGTAATTATTTCGGCTGTATTAATAAATAAAATCAAAATAAAGTTTAGTTTTTTTTAGGCATGGTCGCTCTTAATGATTAGTCACTTCTATTTATACTTTGTGTGTAAATAGGTTTAAAACATAAAGGAAATTAAGCATGGCTTTATCAATTCAATCAAATATGGCTTCAATGTCAATTCAAAACCAGCTTGGTCGTAGCAACAACGATTTATCAACAGCGCTTGAGCGTTTAGGGTCTGGTTTTAAAATTAACTCTGCAAAAGATGACGCAGCGGGTCTGCAAATCGCATCACGCTTAAACGCACAAGTACGTGGCCAAGAAGCAGCGCTTTATAACTCAAATAATGCAATGTCGATGATGCAAACAGCGGAAGGCGCGTTTGATGAAATGACTAACATTGCCTACCGCATGAAAGAGCTAGCAACACAAGCTGCCAATGGTACAAATGGTGCGGATGAATTTACAGCTATGAATTCGGAATATGTAGCACTAGGTGATGAGCTTGCGAGTATTATGCAAAACACCAGCTTTGGTGGGACTGCTTTATTCGCAATCGCTGCTACTGCAAATGATGGTACAGCAGCCGATAAACGTGTTACCGCAGAGGTTATTGCCGCTGATACAGGGAAATTTGAAGCCGCAGCAGGCGTAACTTTTCAAGTGGGCTCGTCAACTGCTGAAACGTTAAGTGTCGGTATTGCAACAGAAATTGCAAGTTTGCATGCATCTGTTGGTACTGCTGCTGCAGATCAGACGGCTCTAGGTGTACTTGATACTCAGGCAAATGCCCTGTTAGCTATGGCTGAAGTGGATACACTTGTTGAAAATATCGGCACAGCACGTTCAGCACTAGGTGCGTCAATGAATCGTCTTGACCATACTATGAATAACGTAACCAACATGAAAGAAAATACTCAAGCGGCAGCGTCTACACTGATGGATGCTGATTTTGCGGCAGAAACGTCTAACATGACTAAGCAACAGTTACTTATGAACTCAGGTATTTCCGTATTGAGTACTGCTAACAGTACAACACAAATGATTGGTTCACTACTTCGTTAATAGTGATAGATCAATTAAGTATGCATAGCTACATCTAAGATGTAGCTATTATTGTTTATAGTCATAAGTAAAAATGTTTAACCTAGATTTTTTTGCTTATAACTAAAATGCCTGGAGAATAAAATGAGTGCTGCATTAGGGATTAATCCTGGTCAACTAGCTAGTCAATATACGCAAATTGAGCGAGCTTCAAAAGATCAGCTTTTAAATACTAAAAATGCTGATTTCACTAACAAAATAAAAGCGTTAGATGGGCTAAAAAGCAGTATAACTAGCTTTCACAGTGATTTAAAAGCGAGTTTAAAATCAGAAACGAGTTTGTTTACTAACAGTACTGCCGTTAGTGATGAAACAACATTGAATGTAGTCGCAAATGGTGATGCTGCTAGCGGAAATTATGATATTTTTGTTGAGCAGCTAGCACAAGCGCATCAAGTTGCACTCAGTTTCGATCCTACAAAAGCATTGAGCACTGATGGCGAATTAAATATTGATTTAGCTGGAGAGTCCTTTTCGGTTGATTTATCTACTTTAGACGCAGATGCTAAACTCAGTGATTTAGCCAATGCCATTAATAGCCATGCAGATAATAGTGGTGTAAAAGCAACATTAATGCGCTCTGGTAGTGAAACATTTTTAGTCATGACGAGTGAAGATTCAGGTGTTGCAAATCAGATATCGTTAAATTATATGCCTGGCTTAGATGCTAATGGTACAGATATAACAAATGCTATAGCTAACCAAACAGAGCTAACTAATGGCCAAGACTCAATTATTAAGCTTGGTGCAAGTTCAGCTTTAACGATTACCTCTACAACGAACACGCTTGAGGATGTTATTGATGGAGTAACATTAACATTGACAAAGGCGCAAAATATTGGGGATACACCGATTCGTGTTGGGGTTGCACAAGATCAGGAAGCAAGTAAGTCTAATATTCAGGGTTTTGTAGATAAGTTTAATAGTTTAGTCAATGGCATTACTTCTAACGATAATTTAAAGCGCGATAGCTTAGCAAGTGGGCTTGCTCGCTCAATGCGAAACGACTTTCAAGGCACCTTTGAGGGAAAGACGCTCTATTCTGTTGGAATTGAGTTTGATCGTAACGGTAGCTTAAAAATTAATAGCGAACGTTTAGAAGCAGCAATGACCAATGATCCTGAAAAATTAACTAGAATGTTAACAGGTGAAGATGGGTTAATGGCTAAATTAGAAAAACGAGTAGAGCCATACACAAAAAGCTATGGCTTAATGAGCGATAAAAAAGATACATTACAATCAAGCTTGGATATTATTGTTAGGCAGCAAAAAAACCATGAAGTGTCTATGGAGCAAGTGTATCAACGTTACTTGTCGCAGTTTACACAAATGCAACAGACTATTGCGCAATTAGAATCTACAATGGGTCAATTTGGGAGCTAAACATAGATGTTAGATTTAAATGATGGCTTTTCAGCCTATAAAAGTACATCAGTAGATGCAAAAGCGGCCAGTGCCGATATTCATAAATTAGTTTTGATGTTATTTGATGGTTTTTCAGATGAGCTTGAAAAAGTCACTGGCCACATA
The DNA here is from genome assembly GCF_013393115.1 of Pseudoalteromonas sp. Scap03. Classification (GTDB taxonomy): domain Bacteria; phylum Pseudomonadota; class Gammaproteobacteria; order Enterobacterales; family Alteromonadaceae; genus Pseudoalteromonas. The sequence goes on from NZ_VDEU01000001.1 coordinate 1,803,428, forward strand.
AAACAAAAAAGATACGATAAAAAAGCAGAAAGTATTGAAAAGCTGATGCGTATTTTAGGCGGGCTTGAGGCCTCATTGGATCTTGAAAAGGGCGGTGAGGTAGCGCAAAACATGCAAAACCTTTATCAGCATTGTGGGCAAGCATTATTACAAGCCAGTATGAAGAATGACTTGAGCTATATTGACTCCACCCGTGTAGTGATGACCAACTTGCAAGAAGGGTGGCAAGGCTTAGGCACACAGTAAACGTTTAAAAGCCAGCTACCCATAGCTGGCTTTTTTATTTTAAATTCAGCTGCTTTTTAAACTTCCTCTATTACCTAAGTGACCATCCTACTGCTAATTCATGACAGATTACTTCCTTCCTAGGGGGAAGTTCCGCTTCCGCTTTTTACTGCTTTTATTTAATTTAACGTTAAAAAACAAAGGTTTAATCTTGGCTTGCTTTTTGCTAAATGAAATGTGAACTTATAATGAATTTAGTATTGCCAATGGAACACTCTCAAAAATACGCAGCGCAAAAAATGGAACAATTACTTAGTGCTATGGAAAATGCTATCCATGAGAGTAATTGGTATCAAGTTAAAGCAGCCGATAAGCAGTTACTTGCACTTTACACACAGTTACAAAGCATGCCTTGGTTTAGTTCAATGGTAGCTGAACAAAATAACTTAAAAGCACGTTATGTTGACTTAATTGACCTTGTGGGCCAAAAGCAAGCGGCCATTAAAGTACAAATGCAGCGCCATCAAGAGGATAAAGAGGGCTTAATGGCTTATAAAAAAGTACAACAAGGACAGTCGTTATGAGTATTCAAACAAGTACAATGGTGTCAAAGGCTGACTTTGGCAGTGTTGCTAATAAGCAAAGCATATTAAAAAGCAGCTCACCAGCAGATGCGCAAGAACAACAGAACGAGCTTGTGCCATTTTCGCTTTCTTCAAAGCAGCAGCAAGCAAAACAGCAAAAATTGCATGTTGAGCAACCTCGCGAGAGCTCAGAACAGCTAGCTCAAGAAGAAGTCACTGAAGAATTGGATGAAATAATAAATCCATACTTTTTTAGCACCGCTAATTATAACCTCGATAACAATAAAAAAAACGCGCCTGTTATGACTATACTTAACCCAAATAATAACCTTTTAGTTGATATCGACACTGTAGTAGTGGAAACACCACCAGTACAGCTTGTTATTGATGAGCAGTTAAAGAGTAAGCCTTTAGAGACTCAGCACGAAGTCAGCATTGTAGCTCAAGAGCCCGCTAAAACTGCGCTCGCACAAAATACGACTGTGCATAGTGATGCTTTAACTGTGCCTGCTGCAGCTATAAACGTAGCGCCAGCGGATACACTCGTTAATAAAGAATTAAACACACTCGATTTAGCCAAAACACCACAAACATTGTATTCACAAGCGCTTTTGAACCGATTAAATCAACCATCAGTAATGTCGAACACTTATGGACAAGCGCAGTCAAGTAGCTTAACCAGTGAGCAAATATCCACACAACCGAGTATTGGGCTCAGTAAACTCGAGCTTGCTGCGCTGTCACAAAATCCGCAATCGAAAATATTTAATGCTGAAAGCCGTGAAGGTAGCAGTCAAAAATCAGCATTAGTGAGTGCTTTCTCATCTGCCGCCACCGCACCAGAAACCTTTGAGTGGCAAAAAGAGAAATTAAAAGAGGCACCTAGTGAATGGGGGCAGCGCTTATTACATGTACTTGGCGATAAGGTAAAATTGCAAATAGGGCAGCAGCTACAGCGGGCGCAAATTAGATTAGACCCTCCTAACCTCGGCAGTATTGAAATATCTATCAATATAGAAGGGGATAAAACTTCAGTCAGTTTAATTACGAGTAATACGCAGGTAAGAGATGCCATCGCGCAAACTTTAGAGCAGTTACGCCAGTCTTTGTCGCAAAATTCGAATACCACAGTTGATGTTAATTTGAGTGATAAACAGCAGCAATCTCATCACCAAAATGACAATGACGACATTGCAAGTAATCACACTGAGATGCCTGTACAGGATGATGACAGCAACACTCGCGCATCTAAGCTGCAATCAGACTCGTTAGATTTATTAGTATAACTACCTTGGATTAAGAGAGATAAAAGTGAAAAAAATAATAATAGCCCTAACTGTAATTGTACTTATTGCGTCTGCATTTTTTGCGGGACAGTTTTTTAACGGCAGTGACTCATCAGAAGAAGGCCCGCAAGCCGATATAACAAAGGTTGAATATCATCAAATGGAGCGCTTCATTATAAGCGTATCAGAAGGGTCAGTTGCGCGTTATTTAGTGCTCGACTTAGTACTTGTAACTTCGCCGTCTATTTTCAATACAGGGACAGAAGCGATGGAGCCGCTAGTGAGAAATGTACTCGTAAAACAGTTTGCTAATATGAGCCACAGCCAAGTAAAAGAAGCTTTTAAAGATATCGATGCAATTCAAAAAGATTTACTCGAGCAGTTTAATGTGGTTTTAGCAAATGCGGTTTCAGTTCGATTAGATAACGTACTCGTTACGAACGTCTTCATTCAATAGGTCATCGCTATGATGCTGCAAGAAGAGTGGGGTGAGTTAATAACAGAACCACCAGTCACCTTTACACCACAAAAAGAGACGCAACTATTATCGCAGTACGCTTACTTGGTTAATCGGGCGGCTGCACACATGCGCACTCAAGTGGGCATTATTGTCGATAGTGATGATATTTACCAAATAGGCATTATTGCGCTGCTTTCGTCTATTCGTCGCTATGGCCGGGATTTAGATGAGAAATTTGCTGCATTTGCGTTTAAGCGTATTCGTGGTGCTATGTTAGATGAATTTAGGCGTGTCGATTGGCGCCCTCGCCAGTTGCGGCAGCAGTCTCATCAGCTTCGTGATATGAGCCGTTCATTGCAAAAAAAGCTTGGTCGTGATGCAACAGACACCGAAATGTGTGAGGCGTTAGGGATTAGCCATAAAGAGCTTATTCAGCTGCATTACAGTGAGCAAGCTGAAGCATTTGATAGCCTTGAAGCGCTATTGGAGGCTAATCCTAACTTAGCACTTACCTGTGCACATACACACGAAAAAGAAGAGACAGCAGCCACCCTCAAAGTGGCGATGAGCAAACTAAATACCCGAGAAAAGCTGCTCTTACAATTATATTACATGCACGAAATGAATATGAAAGAAATAGCATTAACGCTCGATTTAACCGAGGCACGTGTTTGCCAACTTCATAAACAAGCACTTGAAGCGCTCACACAAACGCTTCAAAAAATCTAATACCTAAGGAATAAAGAATGCAAAGAGTTATAGGTTTAATAGTAGTACTTGCAACAGTATTAGGTGGTTTTGCGTTTGCGGGCGGCAACATCGCCACTATGTGGCAGCCATACGAGTTTTTAATTATTTTTGGCGCAGGCTTAGGGGCGCTAATTGTGGGTAATTCAAAATATGTACTGACAGAAATGTTATCGCAATTAAAGTATCAATTTATTAGTGGTAAAGGAACCGATACGTCTGAGCTTTACCATGACTTACTACTGGTTATTTACTCTTTATTAGATTTAGCCAGAGTGAAAGGTATAAAGGGATTGGATGAGCATGTTGAAAACCCAGAAACTAGTTCTATTTTTCTTGCTTACCCAAAGGTGTATGAGTTCCCTCAGCTAGTAACTTTTATTTGCGATAACTTGCGTTTATTTAGTATGGGAAAAATCAACTCGCATGACTTTGATGCCATGTTAGAGCAAGAGATTTACACCATTGAAGAACAGCGTCTTAAGCCTTCTCATTCACTGGCTAATATAGCTGAAGCTATGCCTGGTTTTGGTATTTTAGCAGCGGTTGGCGGCATTATTATTACTATGCAGCACCTTGATGGACCTTTAAGTGAAATTGGCTACCATGTAGCCGCGGCGTTGGTGGGTACTTTTATTGGTATTTTTGCTTGTTACTGTTTAATTGCACCGCTTGCCTCAGCGATGGAGCAGTATGTAAAAAAACAAGTGGCGATGTTTGAGTGTGTGCGTGCCATGTTAGTGGCGCATGCTAAAGGGCATGTGCCTATTGTGGCGACTGACTCAGGCAGAAAATTAATTAATGAAGAAATTAAACCGACCTTTACCACCATGGAAGAGTGGATCACTAACAAGGCGGCTTAATAATGGAAAACAAAAATCAAGAAATCATCATCAAACGCTCACGTCGAAGAGCAACCGAAAAGCCTCATGGTGGTGCTTGGAAGGTTGCCTTTGCCGATTTTACTTTGGCGATGATGGCGTTTTTTATGGTGATGTGGATTATGGCGATTACCAATGAATCAGAGCGTGAAGAAATAGCACACTACATGCGAACTCACTCAATTTTTGATGGTGGCCCCGCTATTTTTGACCCTCAAAATAGCCCATTCCCCGTTGATTTAGGGGGTTCTCCTTCAGTAATTAAACACCTAGAGTCTGGAATTACGCCTCCGGACTCTCCAAAACCTGGAATGAGTGAAGTATTACAAGTGCCCGATGGCACCGTTGAGCCTAAAGCTGGGCAAGGCGAGAAGTTAAACTCAGCGATTGATAGCCAATTTGAAGCTTCATCTGAGCTGAGCTTATTACTGGAAAGTATTGAGGAACTTAGTAAAGAAGAGTTACTAAAAAATAACTTACTAGTTGAAGAAGTGCCCCTGGGGCTAAGAGTGATCATTAGAGACGACAAGCATCATCAAATGTTTGAACGCTCAAAGTCGCAAATGACCCCATTTTTTGAAGATCTGTTTCTATACCTTGGCGGCTTAGTTAAAGACATTAACAACAAAATTATTATTTCTGGGCACAGCGATGCCAGCTTATTTGTTGATGGCAGCTCTCGTAATTGGGACATTTCTGGCGATAGAGCGCAGCAAGCAAGAAAAGTAATGACTATGGGCGGAATGCCATCAAGTCAGGTGCTTCAAGTAAATGCGTTTTCATCAAATCGGCCAATTAATAAAGAAAATAAGAAAGCCAGCGAAAACAGACGTGTTGAACTGCTGATCTTAACTAAAGATGCGCAGGATAAATTTAACCAATTATTTGATGATAGCAACATTAACAATCCGATAAAAAAAGCGGCTGGTGCGGCAACGGCTAACAAACCCGTGCTACGTCTTGAAGAGAATTATGAGTAACCAACCAGACACTAAACGAAGTTACAAAAGATGGAACTTAAACCTCAAAGATAATTACGAGCCTGAGTCAGTTCAGCTTGGCGGAGTAGGCGTGCAGTTATTACGCCGTTGTTTTATTGATATTTCACTATGCCATGGTGTGGCAAAAGATATTAGCGTGGGCGGTGTGGGTTTATTAGTGCCTGCTGAAAAGACGATCCCCAATAAAATTATTGTGGTGTTTGATAAAACTAATCGATTGGCAGGCAAGGTGATGTATCGTCGTGCAGTGAGTGAAAAATTAATGTTTTTAGGGGTTGAGTGGATAAGCAAAAATGAGCGCTTACGCAGCGATATTGTTAATCGTTTACAGTTACAAGCCCAATTGAAAAAAGCCAAAAAGACGAGCATAAGCTGAATATAAATGAATCAGGAAAAACAGTGGTATGAGTAAAACGTTAAACGCTAAAACAAAGCTAATTAAAGCGAAAAATTCTGAGCATATTACTCCATTTGCACTCACGCTTGAGCAAAGAGCATATGAACAAGCACAACAAAAAGCAGCGCACATAAACGTTAATATTCGTAAAACTTTGGAGTTAGAGCTAGCCCAATTGTTTAACGACAGCCGTTTTGATGTCGAAATTTCGCCTTGTTCGCATTCGGTTATTAACAGTTGGTTTAAAGAATCCCCAAGGATATTTCTTGCCTGTCCTTTATTTGCGCCTACTCAAGGTGAGGCCTATTTAGCGCTTGATTATCAAAGTGCATATAAAACAGCGGATTTATGCTTAGGTGGGCAATTTAATAATGTTAACAGCACAGAGCAAGTCTCTGACGAGGTGAATAACGAATTAAGCTCAACAGAAAGCCGTATTTGTGGTCGTTTACTACAGCGCCAAGTGCAGGGCATTCAAGGCTTATTATTTAGAGAACGCTCAGCGTTATTAGGTGAGATACAAAAATCTCATACCTTACCTGAAGCATTACAATACTTAGCCTTTAAAGTGCGGTTTATATTAGAAAACCAAGTAATAAGTTGGTTTTTATGGCTGCCAATTAGCTTTTTTTGCGCAGCTGATAGCGAGCAAGATTTTGCAAATAGTAACACACTCAATACTGATATGTGGGCACAGTTTGCGGTGCAAGGTCAGATTGAAATGGCAAAGAAAAAAGTCACTTTAAAGCAATTAAAAGCTTGTGTGGCCGGCGGTGTATTACCCATTGAACTTAACGAAGCAGCGCTATTTAACCTAGGCCATAAACAAATATTTAAAGGCCAAGTCGTTGAGCAAGAGACTGGCTTAGCATTTCAAATTACACAATTATCAAATAATACAACGAGTAACTAAATTATGAACGAGAACCTTGATAGCGCCTTAGCGGGCTTAGAGCTTGATGCTTTTGATGGATTTGATGACAAATCTGCTGATAAAACTAATGAAGGGAATATGTCATTTTTTCAAGATGTTCCTTTACTCGTCACTCTTGAAGTAGCAAGTACTGAAATTACCTTAGGCGAGCTTAGTCAAGCCAAAGAAGGCGATGTGCTTAAGCTAGACAAAGTAGCTGGTGAAGCGCTTGATGTAAAAGTGAATGGGGTATTTTTTGCTAAAGCAGAAGTGGTAATGGTTGAAGGGCAGTATGGTTTGAAATTTGCTCAAACAGATACCGCAAAGGATCAGTAAACAAATGAATAAACGCGTAATTTTTAAAGTTAGCCTACTGTTAATCATGTTGTTTTTACCAAGCTGGCTAAATGCAGAAGAACTTACGCTGTTTTCTCTAAAAGATACGGCCGACGGACAAGACTACAGCGTTAAACTGCAAATACTCTTATTAATGACGGTATTGAGTTTATTGCCTGCGCTACTGATGGTTTTAACGTCGTTTACCAGAATCATCATTGTATTGGCGATTTTGCGCCAAGCTATGGGGTTACAACAAAGCCCGCCGAATAAAATTTTAATTGGCATCTCACTGATGCTCACTATGTTGATTATGCGACCAGTTTGGCAAGACATTTATCAAAACGCGTATACGCCTTTTCAGCAGCAAACCATAGGATTAGAGGAAGCTTTACTCACCGCAGAAAAGCCTTTGCGTGCTTTTATGCTCAGACAAACTCGCGAAAGTGAATTACGCCAAGTGTTATTAATAGCCAATGAGCCAACCACTCTCACCGCGCAAGAGATTCCGTTTGAAGTGTTAATGCCTGCGTTTGTATTAAGTGAGCTCACAACGGCCTTTCAAATTGGCTTTATGTTATTTATTCCTTTTTTAATCATTGATTTAGTTGTTAGTAGTGTGCTGATGTCTATGGGTATGATGATGCTATCACCGCTGATCATCAGCTTACCGTTTAAGCTCATGGTATTTGTACTTGCCGATGGCTGGTCAATGATAGCAGGTACGCTGGCAGCAACATTTGGAATGTCACCATGACCCCAGAAATGTCGGTAGAGCTTATTTCAAGCGCAGTTTACACCATCATAAAACTGATTTTAGTCTTAATTGTGCCGGGTTTAATACTTGGTATTGTGGTGGCTATTATTCAAGGTGCGACCTCTATTCAAGAGCAAACCCTAACGTTCTTACCGCGTATGTTATTAACCTTATTAATGGTGGTATTTGCGGGACATTGGATGCTACAAATTATGATTGATTGGTTTGATAAGCTCAAATTTATGTTACCTGGGGTATTTGGTTGAGCTCATTACTCTCTTTAACGTCTACTGATTTAGTTAGCTGGATGGGCACGCTTTGGTGGCCATTTGTACGTTTTTCTGCACTTTTATGGTCTATGCCGGTATTTGACAATCCGGCGGTAACGCCACGCTCTCGTATTTTAGTGTCTATGATGTTGGCTTTTTTAGTTGCTCCGCAGTTACCACTTGCACCTGCTATTGACTTGTTTTCTTTAGATGCCGCCATCTTAACCTTCGAACAAATTATTTTTGGGGTAATGATGGGGTTATCGCTGCGTATTTTGTTTGAAGTAATGGCAATGATAGGGCTGATCTTATCCATGCAGATGGGCTTATCAATGGCGCTTGTTATGGACCCCGGCAGTGGTAACCAAGTGGCATTATTGGGACAGTTATTTTGGATTATGTGTGCATTACTGTTTTTTGCCGCAGATGGTCACTTAATAACTTTGCAGGTTATGGTAGAGAGCTTTCATAGCTTTCCGATTGGTCGCAGTATTTATGAGTTTGATATTCAGGCGATTATTATGTTGTTTGCGTGGATGTTTTCCTCTGCATTATTGCTGTCGCTACCAGGGATAGTCGCCATGTTATTGGTTAACTTAACTTTTGGTGTAGCAAGTAGGGCGGCGCCGTCATTAAATATTTTTGTATTGGGTTTCCCTATGTCGCTATTGATGGGGTTTTTCTGCGTATTTATGACCTTAGAGTACACAGGAAGTGCGTTTTCAAGGCTAACGTATCATGTGCTAACAACCTTTGCACAAGCGATGAGGTAGCGGTATGTCTGAAAATAGCTCGCAAGAAAAAACAGAACAACCCACAGAGAAACGGCTAAAAAAAGCCAAAGAAGACGGCCAAGTCGCGCGCTCAAAAGAGCTCAATACCGCTATTTTATTAATGGTTAGTATTGCTGGGTTATTGTGGTTTGCCAATTTATTTTACAGCTTATTTGTAAACTTAATGAACAGTACTATGGTGCTGGATCACTCTATTATTAATAATAAAAAAATGATGCCCATCGCGTTGGGTGACGCCATTATGAATATGCTATCGACTCTCACGCCGTTTTTATTATTAAGCTTTTGCGCAATGTGGATCACTGGGTGTTTACCTGGTGGGTTTGTGTTTTCAAAAAAACTCGTGGCGCTAAAAATGAGCAAGCTCAACCCACTAACCGGGTTAGGCAAAATGTTTGGTAAACAGTCGTTAGTAGAGCTACTTAAATCAATACTAAAAATAACCTTACTGGCGATTTGCTTATATACCTTTTTAACTAAGCTGTGGATGCAGCTGATGGTATTACAAAACTTAGATATAAAAGTGGCGATAGGCCAAGGCATTGAGTTGTTATTTTTATCGTTAATGATCACGGTAACTTTACTACTTTTTATTGCAGTTATTGATGTGCCTTTTCAGCAAAAACAGATTGCTGATAAAATAAAAATGACCCACCAAGAAGTAAAAGAAGAGCGTAAATCTTCAGATGGTAGCCCTGAGATAAAAAATAAAATTCGGCAAATACAATATCAGCAATCGAATAGAAAAATTGAAGAGCGTGTTCCCACTGCTGATGTGATTGTCACTAATCCTACTCATTATGCTGTGGCAATAAAGTACAGTGAAGAAGCGGCTAAAGCCCCTTATGTTGTCGCTAAAGGCGTAGATGAAATGGCGCTGAGAATACGCGAAGTCGCCCGCATGAATAACAAAGAAATTATAGAGATCCCCGCATTAGCACGGGCTATTTACTTTTCGACTCGGGTCGACCAAGAAGTGCCCAACGGCTTATACAGTGCGGTTGCCTATGTACTGACCTATGTATTGCAATTAAAAGCATACAAGCAAGGGCGAGGACAAGCACCCGCCGCATTGCCTGAATTAACAATCCCTAAAAACTTACAGAAACCTTAGATGTTGGAGTTATAATTTGAACTGGCGCAGTTTTACTCAACCTTATACCGCTATTCCTATTTTGCTGTTAGCTGTTTTGTCGATGGTTATTTTGCCATTACCAGGATGGTTATTAGATGCATTATTTACCTTCAACATTGTATTGTCGGTGATTGTATTGTTGGTCGCTGTGTCTACTAAAAAGCCACTCGATTTTTCTGTATTTCCGACTATTTTGTTAGTCGCTACCTTGATGCGTTTAACCCTAAATATTGCCTCAACACGTGTGGTGTTACTGCATGGCCATGAAGGCTCAGATGTGGCAGGTCGCGTTATTCAGGCCTTTGGTGAAGTGGTTATAGGCGGTAACTACGTCGTTGGTATTGTGGTGTTTGTTATTTTAATGGTGATTAACTTTGTGGTTATTACCAAAGGCGGTGAGCGTATTTCTGAGGTGGCTGCACGCTTTACTCTAGATGCCATGCCCGGTAAACAAATGGCAATTGACGCCGATTTAAATGCCGGATTAATTGGCCCTGAGCAAGCAAAAGAGCGACGCAGTACTATAGCCCAAGAGGCCGATTTTTATGGCTCTATGGATGGCGCCTCTAAGTTTGTGCGCGGTGATGCCATTGCCGGTTTAATTATATTAGTGATCAACCTGTTGGGCGGTGTATCAATAGGTGCTTTCCAACATGGTTTAAGTTTAGCCGAAGCGTTCCAACGTTTTGCGCTGTTAACTATAGGTGATGGCTTAGTTGCGCAAATTCCTTCGTTATTACTCGCGGTTGCTGCGGCAATTATTGTTACGCGTATGAACGATGAAGGCGATGTAAGTGAAGCAGTAGGTAAGCAGTTACTTGCCTCTCCGCGTGTTATTTTTACTGCTGCATTAATTATGGTTACGCTTGGTATTGTGCCAGGTATGCCCACTGTCGCCTTTTTAGGGTTTGCCGCGCCATTATTTTATGTTGCTTGGCGATTACAACGCTCTCTCCCCGATAACTCTTTAATTGAAGCCGAACAAATGACCGACACCATTTTAAGTGAGCAACAGGCTAACTTAGAATGGGGAGATATTTCTCATGTTGATAAGTTGTCGGTTGAGCTTGGCTTTCGTTTGGTTTATTTGGCCGATAAAGACAAAGGGGAAGAGCTGGTAAAAACCTTAAGAGGTGTGCGTAAAAATCTTTCTGAGCAACTTGGATTTTTATTACCGGAGATCAGAATAAAAGATAACCTAAAATTAAATCCACAAGAATACAAAGTAAACTTAGCCGGTGTGCCTGTTGCAAGTGCTAATGTAAACGCCAAAGAGTTACTCGCGTTAAATACCGGTGATGTATACGGCAGCTTAGATGGTGAATTAACCACTGATCCTGCTTATGGGCTTGAGGCCGTTTGGATAAAAGATGACAGCAAAACCCAAGCATTAAATATGGGTTACTCTGTGGTTGATTTAGGCACCATTATTGCTACTCATACCGGCAAAGTGATCAAAGAACATTTAGATGAGTTATTTAGTTATGAAGACGTACAAAAGCTAAATGAACGGCTAAAAGAAATCTCACCTAGCTTAGCCGAAACCTTCGAAAAAGCATTACCGACTAATTTACAGCTAAAAGTGATTCGTTTACTACTAAAAGAACACATAAGTATTAAAGACATAGTCACTATTGCCGGCACATTAATAGACAGCGTAGAGGTAACTAAAGATCCAATTTTGCTGGTTTCAGACGTACGCTGTGCACTGCAAAAAGTATTGGTAAAACAGGTGATGGGTAATCGTGATGAACTCAGTGCTTACAGCCTAGATGAAAAGCTAGAAAGCACTTTACAAAGCTCACTTGATCAAGCCATGCAGGCGGGCAAAGTAGTACTAGATAGTTTTGCGGTAGATCCTAATTTACTGGGGCAATTTCAACGCACCATGCCGATGATAGTCGAAGACATGAAATCAAGAGGTGTAACACCAACATTAATTGTGGTTCCACAGCTAAGACCGCTGCTGGCACGTTATGCTAAAACTTTTACTAAAGGCAGCTTAGTCGTTCTTTCTTATAATGAAATTCCAGATACTATCCGCGTAGATATACTCGGTTCGTTAGGATAAATAGTTGTAAATGTAGTGTAAAATGAATTGACTATGAATTTTATAGAGTAATGTTTGCATTTAGTGATATTTAGCTATAGTCTACTGTTTTTATTGTACATAATTACTAGTTTTTATGTTGGTTTAAAATAATGCATAAGTAAATTAAACGGCAAACTATGCGAAAGCATAGGACGCAAAGCTCCCAGTCTAAGGCAATCGCTACGATCGTGGGGTTACATTAACTTAGTGATATTCATTAATACTGTGTTTGTATTTGTTGTATTTCGCTATTGATTTAAAAAACTTAATTGTTCTATTTAACTTTATACGGAATATACATGAATAGATTAACTCAGCTTATTAAATTTGCATTGCCCTGTGTTGTGTTTGTGTTGCCGCAGGGGCACGCATCAGAGCAAAATCTGGTGCAAAGCTACGAAAACTCCACCTGGTCAGTCAGTAGCAACCCGTTTGCTTGCTCTCTCAAGCAGCGCTTTGATAATTATGCGCTACTTGAAGTGAAATCAGTACCTGCACAACAGCAACAACTTGTATTTACTTGGCTTTTACAAGATAAACCGATAAAAAGTTTGCATGTTCTCTCTCGTAAAGCCGATTGGCAGCCAGCAAATACAGTTCTCACGCCGTTAAACTTTATGTCTAAAGATATTAAAGACAATGAAATACAATTTTCTGCAGATATGACCCCATTACTTCGCGTTATTAAGCAGGGCGGTTGGTTAGACAGCATTATAAACTTTGGTGATGAACAACTTCGCCTTACCTTTACTAATACCCATAGCGATAAAATAGTTGCAGATTATCAGCAGTGTTTAGCTAGTTTATCTCCGCTTTCTTGGGAGCAAGCACGCGACCATCAATTACAGTTTGCTAGTGGGCAGCGCACAGTAACAACGGCTAAAGATCTTAAATTTTTAAAAGATTTAGTGCGTTACATCTCTTTAGACAGCCGTGTAAGTAAAGTACTGGTTGATGGCCACACGGATAATACGGGCTCGCCGCTATCAAATCGGCTGCTTTCAAAAGAAAGAGCAGATGACGTTGCTGCCAGACTCATTGAATTTGGTTTACCAAAAGACATGTTAGAAGTAAGAGCGCATGGTCAACGTTATCCCATTATAAAAAATTCAGAGCAGGGCGCATCGTCTAATCGCCGTGTTTTAGTTCGTCTTTTCCGACACTCAAGTTAATTGCACCGCAAAGGAATAATATGAGTCAAAGATACCTTTTATGGATCAGTGAACAACAGCCAACGTCTGAAATTCAGCAGGTTGTATTTGCCGAAAACTTTAAGTTTCTGCATACAAACTCCATCAGCGATGCGGTTAGTCACTGCCTTACCAGTAAGCCAGAGCTTGTGTTTGTTGATGCAGATACTCAACAGCTCGAACTGGTTGAATTAGTAAAATTACTGCGTAAGACATGCCCCACTTCGCAAATTGTGACGTTAGTCGATTCTTCACAAAGTGAAATTGCTTCAAAAACAATTAATGCCGGTGGCGCAGTTGATTATTTATTAAAACCTTTCTTTGCAGAACAGCTTAAAAAAACAATCAGAAACACTGATTCAATGAAGCATGGGTTTGAAGATTTAATCGCTGCTTCAACTAAGTCACAGCAAGTACTTCGTTTGGCTAATCGCGCAGCTCAAACCGCCGCAGGGGTGTTGATCACCGGCGAATCGGGAACAGGTAAAGAGAAGTTAGCGCACTTTATTCATAAAGCTTCAGAGCGTAGAGATAAGCCATTTATTGCGGTTAACTGTGCCGCTATTCCTGAAAATATGCTTGAAGCCATGTTATTTGGTTTTAATAAAGGCGCGTTTACCGGCGCGGTGAATGCTCAGCCAGGTAAATTTGAGCTGGCCAATGGCGGTACTATTTTACTTGATGAAATTACTGAGCTGCCATTGGAACTTCAAGCTAAATTACTGCGCGTATTACAAGAGCGAGAAGTTGAAAGACTCGGCAGTCATCAAAAAATAAGTTTAGACATTCGCATTATTGCCGCCTCTAACCGCGTATTGCGTGAACAAGTTGAGCAAGGCGCTTTTCGTGAAGACTTATTTTATCGATTAGATGTATTACCGCTTAGTTGGCCTGCACTTCGGGATCGTATTGATGACATCATCCCATTGGCACATCACTTTATAAAAAAATACGGCAGCTCTGAATTCCACATTAGCAAGCAAGCCGAAGATGTGATGCTTTGTTACAACTGGCCGGGCAATGTACGAGAAATTGAAAACGTAATCCAACGAGCTTTAGTGATGGCCAGAGGCGTTGAAATTCAGGTTGAAGATTTAAATTTACCAGCATGCTCACCAGTGGCAGTCGATTTCTGTGCTTCTCAGTTAAAAGAGAATAAAAAGCAGGCGGAGTTTGATTATATATACAGTTTATTGAGTCGATTTAAAGGGCATCGCACCCAAACTGCACAGGCGCTTGGCGTAACTACCCGAGCATTAAGATACAAAATTGCCGCTATGCGTGAATGCGGTATTGATATTGATGCAATTGCATAATTTGAAGGAAAAAAAGAATGTCGCCAATTGAAAGTCAACAAATGATGCTGGGCAAAATGATGGACATGCAAAAAATTGCAGGTCCAGAGAGTATAGAGCCGGCTGCTATCAGTAATCAAAATGTAAATATTAGTGAAGATTTTAAGCATGTTATTCGCTCTATCAACGCCCAACAAAATATTGCCGGTGAGATGGTTAAAGCCGTTGATACTGGTGAAAGTGAAGATGTGGTAGGCGCAATGATCGCTAGTCAAAAAGCGGGGCTTAGTTTTTCTATGCTGATGGAAATGCGCAATAAAGTGCTCAATGGCATTGATGATGTCATGCGCATGTCACTGTAGAGGCTGATATGAAAGGAGAATTAGCAAAAGTACCTGAGCAAAATGAGAGTAACCTAAAAGAAAGAGTGGTTAATCTCTCAAACAAATTAAACTTCGGCAACTCAGGTGACAGAAGTGTTGCAACTATTGCATTGTTAGCCACCTTAGTGGCGGCGACCATAGTCCTTATTTTATGGACCTCGGCTAAAAACTACGTACCGCTTTACGGTAATCAAGAAAGCTATGATAAAGCCAATATTTTAGAAATTTTAGATAAAGAACAAATCACGTTCCGCATTGATACCGACAGCGGTAATATTTTAGTGCCACAAGAAAAACTGGCTGATGCGCGAATCACGCTTGCGGCTAGAGGAATAAAAGCCTCTATGCCTGAGGGTATTGAGAATATTAGCGACAAAGTGTCTATGGGCACTAGTCAATTTATCGAATCTATGCAATACCAGCATGCCTTAGAAGGTGAGTTGGCACGCACCATTATTAACATGCAAGGCATACGTAATGCGCGCGTGCACTTGGCAGTCCCCAAGCGTAGCTTGTTTGTTGGTCGTACAGAGCAAAAAACCGCAGCGTCTGTGATGGTTGATTTAGCGCCAGGGCATGAGCTTAAACCAGAGCAAGTGGAAGCCATTATTGCACTGATTATTGGCAGTGTGCCTGGGCTTGATTCTCGTTCTGTGTCGGTGGTGGATCAGCGTGGTAAATTACTCAGCGGCGACTTATTTGATACCACCCCAGTAGGCAAAGAAACCGATAAAAAGCTCGCCTTTATTGAAAAAGTTGAGCGCAATATAGAGCAACGCGCCTCTATAATGTTGTTGCCAATTTTGGGTGAAGGTAATTTTAGAATTCAGGTTTCCAGTGATGTTGATTTTAGCGTGGTAGAAGAAACACGTGAAATGGTTGATCCACAAAATGTATTAACCCAAGAGTTTATTAAATCAGATAGCACCTTAGATCAACTGGCGGCGGGCATTCCTGGCTCTTTAGCTAATGAGCCACCTGTGCCTAATGAACAAGCTGAAGATGAAAACAACGAGCGTACTTCACAACGAAGTGAGAGTAAGCGACAGTTTGAAAATGGTCGCTCAGTGACTCACACCCAATTTGAAGTAGGCCGTATTAAAAACATGAGCTTATCAGTACTTATTAATGAGCAAGTAGCTGGAACAGCTGATGGCTGGAGCGAAGCAAAGCTCGCTTCATTAGGTGAAATGGTAAAAAAAGCCACGGGGTTTAACGACGCACGCGGCGACCAATTTAACATCACTAGCTTTGCCTTTGTAGAGCAAAAGATTTTAGCACCGGGTGAAGGCCTTGAGTGGTGGCAAATGCCCGAGCTTAAAGAGTATGCTCGTTATATTGTGGGTACTTTAATTAGTTTATTACTGATTTTATTTGGTGTGCGTCCTTTAGTTAATCACTTGATAAAAGGTAAAAGTAGCGAAGCAAACAACGCCATGGCAACCGCTGATAATGAAGTTAAATCAGCCTCTGCAACAGAAAGACAAAGCAGTCCGCTTGATGACGCCATTAATGCTAAATCGCAAATAGAAAACTTAACCGCCAAAGAAGGCGAAAGCGAACATCAAAATATGTCGTTACCGCAAATAGGCAATGACTTTGAAGAACAAATAGCGCACATGCAGTTACTTGCTAATAAAGAAACCGAGCGTGTCACGTCGGTAATAAAATATTGGGTAGAACAAGGAGTTGAAATTGAATCAAGAAAAGCTTGATAAAGGCTCACAATTACCGGCGTTAGATCGCGCCGCTATTTTATTGCTAAGCATGGGCGAAGAAAATGCCGCCAGTGTTATTCGTAAATTAGGCCGCCGTGAAGTACAGGCTATTTCTGAGCGCATGGCTAAAATTTCAAATGTTACTCAACAGGATGTTGCAGGCACCTTGAGTGAATTTTTTGATTGTTACCGCAATGAAAGTGGTGTCAATGGCGCGTCGCGTGTGTATTTAGAGCGAGCACTTGATAAAGCCGTCGGCCGTAAGCTTGCCAAAACTATGCTTGATGATATTTATGGTGGTGCAATGAATGACGATTTACGTCGTTTAGAGTGGATCCCGCCAGAGCTTATAGTACGCTTTTTAGATCAGGAACATGTGCAAATGCAGGCGCTGTTTTTGGCCTTTTTACCCCCAGAGCAAGCCTCAGCCATTATTGTACTGTTTCCAGAATCGAAGCATGATGATTTACTGTACCGTATTGCCAGCCTTCGTGAAGTGAGCGAACACGTTATTGATGATGTGCGTTTAACGCTTGAATCGTGTATTGAATTTGTTGGCCGCCAAGTAGGTGCACAAGTGAATGGTGTCGATAAAGCGGTAGAAATTATGAATCGTTACAACGGTAATAAGAGCCAAATTATCGAACTCATGAAAAAACATAACACTAACGTAGCTGATGAAATACAAGAGAAAATGTACGACTTTGATGGCTTAATTAAGCAAACAGACGAGACACTAACCTTGTTGCTTAATGACATTCCAGATGAGTTATGGACGATGTCGTTAAAGGGTGTAAACAGTGAGTTTTTAGCGCGTGTTTTAGGTGCATTACCTAAACGTTTAGCGCAGGTGTACCAACAACAAATTGATGGTTTAAGCGCGCAACCACTGAGCAAAGTGATTGCCGCCAGAAAAGAAATTATGTCGATAGTAAGAGACATGAGCAAACAAGGTGATATTGAATATCGCTTATTTGAAGAAGAGACCGCAGGCTAACTATGAGTCAAGCATTTAGGTTTCCCACTTTAAATAAAAATGAGCAACATCAAACGCTGCAAGAGCGTTTAGATGCTGCTCAGCGTGTTGGTTTACAGCAGGGCTTTGAAAAAGGTCTTGCGCAGGGGGCAACCGATAAGCAAAGTGAGTTAGAGCAACAAATGGAGCAACAAATAGAGCTACGGGTTGCTGAACGTCTTGAAGCGCAAAAAACACAGCTTATTGAACGTTTTAACACTTTATTTGATAAAGCTAATAATGAGCTACTTAACTTTAATGATGAGTTTAAACAAGACCTTGCCTTAATGATAAGTACCTTGGCTGAGCACGTTATTGACTGCGAGCTAAAAGTACGCCCCGAAATACGCGCGCAGCTTATTGAAAAAGCCATTAACTTGCTTAGCAATCGCGATGTAGTAACAAAAATTATGTTCTCAGGGGCTGATCGTCACTTTTTCGATGATGCACGTTTAGCTGAGTTTTCGGTGCCGACTTACTTTGATGAGGCTCTGATCAGTGGAGACGTTGAACTGGTGGCAGAGCAACAAACACATCGATTTTCTTTTTCAGAGCGATTACAAAGCCTTTTGGATGAAGTGATACCTGAAATTTTAAAAGCGCAACCGCATGACTAACCCACTTCATACTTGCTTAAAGTCTGCGCTGAAAGCGCTAACCCCGCCTGAATTAGTTAAAAGTTATGGCCGCTTAACGCGAGTAAATGGTTTAACGCTTACCGCTACCGGTGGGCAATTTGCTATGGGTGAAAAATACCAAGTAGAAAGTGTTGATGGTCACTGGTATGACGCTGAAGTCGTAGGCTTTAATCAAGATGAAGCCTATTTAATGCCCCTGAAAAAAATACAAAATTTATATTCAGGTGGACGCGTTAGGCCAGTTATAAAAAACACTCATGTGGCTATTTCTGAAAAGTTATTAGGGCGTGTGCTCGATGCGCAAATGCAGCCGATTGATAACTTAGGCCCACTTGAACAAGACAGCACAAAAAACGCCAGTAAATTGGGTAACGATTATTCTTTAACGCCGCTGGAGCGCAAAGGCGTTATCGAGCCGTTAGATGTGGGTATTCGCGCCATTAATAGCTTATTTAGTGTGGGAAAAGGCCAGCGTTTAGGGCTATTTGCAGGTTCGGGTGTAGGTAAAAGTAAGTTGCTTGGCATGATGACCCGCTTTACCTCTGCCGATGTGGTTATTGTAAGCCTTGTCGGTGAGCGTGGTTGGGAGGTAAAAGATTTTATTGAGCAAAGCCTTGGTAAAGAAGGCTTAAAAAAAGCCATTGTAATAGCATCGCCAGCAGACGATTCTCCCTTATTGCGTATTAAAGCGGCCGAGCTTAGCCATAAATTGGCGGCCTATTTTAGAGATAAAAATTCAAATGTATTGCTGTTGATGGACTCATTAACCCGTTATGCGCAAGCACAGCGAGAAATTGGTTTATCGGTAGGTGAGCTGCCTGCATCCAAAGGATACCCGCCATCGGTATTTAGTAAATTGACTCAACTGGTCGAGAGTTCGGGTAATAGTGAAAAAAGCAAAGGCAGCATGACCGCCATTTATACAGTATTAGCTGAAGGCGATGATCAACAAGATCCAATAGCCGATAACGCCCGAGCAATTCTTGATGGCCATATAGTATTGGATCGCACCTTAGCAGAAAAGGGGCACTATCCGGCCATTAATATTGGTTCATCGATTAGCCGAGTAATGCCAAATATAGTAAGTGATGAGCAGCTAAGCTTTTGTTATAAATTGAAAAAGCTTTATAGCCGCTATATGCAAGTGCATGAGCTTATTCCTTTAGGGGCGTATCAAGCAGGTAAAGATCCGGAACTCGATAGTGCGGTAAATTTGTACCCACAAATCGAATCATTTCTATGCCAAGGGTTGAACGAACAAGTGGATTTTTCACAGTCAATAACTCAATTAAATGCAGTGATGGGTAAACTGAATGCTTAATAAATTTTTAGGATTACAACAACAAAAATTAGATAAAATGCTGGCCGAGCAAACTCAGTTGCAACAAAGAAGTAACCTAGAGCAGCAACGCTTATCGCAGCTTCAGCAGCACATAAACAGTATGGATAAAAACCAGCAAATGAGCTCGGCGCTGAGCTTACAAAATTTATCAGGGATGAAGCGTATTTTGTCTGGCTTATCGACGCAGCAACAAGCGCGTATTGATGATTCACAGCAAGATGAATTACGTCAGCAGCAAGCTTGTTTTAAGCAAATGAGCTTCACCAAAGGCATAGAAGGGATTGTGAGTAATAGGCATCGTGCTGATCAAAATAAAGCGCAGCAGCAAGAGGCTAAAACGTTAGACGAAATGATCAGCCAAGCACATAGTCGTACTCTGCATAAATAACTACTAATTTTTGCTACAATGGCGGCAAAGTAATTTAGGGTAAATAGCGTGCTGCCGGTTCAAGAAATATATACTTCACTCATTGATGCTTTAAAAGCCAACCCAATCACCTTACTGCAAGCGCCGCCTGGTGCTGGTAAATCAACATGGTTGCCATTACAGCTTATGCGCGATGGGCATTATAAGCACATCGTCATGTTAGAGCCGCGGCGCTTGGCAGCAAGAAATATTGCTAACTATTTAGCGCACTGCCAAAACGAAACGCTAGGGCAAAGTGTCGGTTTACGGGTGCGAGGTGAAAGTAAAGTCAGCACACAAACTCGCCTTGAAATAGTTACCGAAGGCATGCTTACGCGCATGTTACAAAATGATCCTGAGCTTAGTGATGTTGATTTACTTATTTTTGATGAGTTTCATGAGCGTTCCATCGCAGCAGATACCGCACTGGCTTTTGCTTTAGAATCGCAAGCGGCACTGCGTGAAGATTTAACCATTATGTTGATGTCGGCCACCCTTGATAGCGAACGCTACACTGGGTTTTTTAATTGCCCAGTAATTCAATCAAACGGGCGAAGTTACCCCATTGACGAAATATATTGCCCAATAAAAGATGAAAGCCGCTGGCTTGATGCTATTCCACCAATAATAAAACAAGCACTCAATGAGCAAACAGGCAGTGCGCTGGTATTTTTACCTGGCCAGCGTGAAATACTGCGAGTGCAGCAAGCGTTGATCGACTTGCCCAGTAATTGTATTGTTGCCACATTATTTGGCGAACAAGATAAAGCCAATCAACAAGCAGCAATTGCACCAGCGCCTCAAGGGATGAGAAAAGTAGTATTAACGACCAATGTTGCCGAAACAAGTTTAACCATTGAAGGTATTAGAATTGTTGTTGATAGCGGCAAGCGCCGTGCAGCCAGCTTTAATTTAAAAACCGGTGTCACTGAGCTCACTACGCAAAGTATATCGCGTTCATCGGCAGTACAACGCGCAGGGCGTGCAGGACGAATAGAACCAGGGGTTGTGTATCGGTTAGGTTCCAAACAAACTTTTGAAAGACGAAACAGCCACGATAACCCTGATATTCTTACCTCAGATATTAGCCAACTGATGCTTGAGGCGAAGCAGTGGGGCGCAAGTATTAGTGAACTCACCTTACTTGACCCGCCGAGTGAGCAACAATGCAGCCAAGCTACTAATTTATTATCTATGCTTGAAGCCATAGATAGTAACGGTAAGCTCACCACGCTGGGTAGTAAAATGTTGGGCTTTGGTGCCGATATTCGCTTAGCGCATATGTTATTAAAAGCGCAAATGTTAGAACCACAGTTAAGTGGGATTTATCGCTTAGCTATTTATTTAGTGGCCTTACTAGAAAGCCGAGTTAGCACTGCCAATGAGCTCAACCTAGCACTGCATAGTCAACAACAACGACCACATCCGGTGTTTAAGCAGCAATTAAATTATTGGTTAAAACGCTTAAAATTTACCGACAGTCGTACAGATTTAAACACTGAACATTTAAGCTTATTAGTGTCGCTTGCCTATCCAGATCGGATTGCTAAAAAACGCGGCAATGGCTACTTATTAGCAAATGGTGCAGGGGCTGAACTAAACCCTGATTATTGGCATAAAGACGAATATATAGCTATTGCCAGTATGGGCGGGCATAAAGGCGGGCGAGTTTTTGCAGCCACGGCGCTAAATCCATTAGCACTTAAAGAGTATTTACCGCATTTATTCACTGAGTTGACTCGCTGCGAGTTTGATGAAAAAGCCGCTCGGTTTATTCATCAAGATGAAGTAAAACTTGGGGAAATTACCCTTAGTAGCCAACCAAGTAAACATAAGCTTGATAAAACAGAGCGGGCCAAGGCATGGCTTAGTTTGTTTGCCAAACAGGGCTTTTCACTGTTTAACGAGCAAAAAGAAAGTGAGCAACTACTTATTAGAATGTGCCTAGCCAGCAAATTGATGCCAGAACAGTTTCCTATTATTAATCAGCAGCAGCTCATTGAAACAGCAGGTGATTGGTTAGGGGTATACCTTGAAGATATTAAAACCCTTGAGCAACTTAAAAAGTTTAATTATTTTGAGGCACTACAAAACAGTTTTAATTGGCAACAGCAAAGCGAGCTAAAATCTTTACTCCCACTGCGACTAACAGTACCAAGTGGCTCTAACATAAAAATTGAATACCAACTTGATGGCCCCGCCAAGCTCAGTGTGCGCATGCAAGAAGTATATGGTTTAACCAGTACACCTATGTTAGCTAACGGTAAATTAGCATTGCTAATGGAGTTGTTGTCTCCAGGCAAGCGTTCACTACAGTTAACCCAAGACTTAGCACATTTTTGGGATAGTAGTTACCGCGAGGTACAAAAAGAGATGAAAGGGCGCTACCCCAAGCACTTTTGGCCAGACGACCCTGCCAATAGCGTTGCCACCAATAGAGTAAAAAGCAGAATGTGATCACGCTTCCTTAATGTCGCTTAATGTTAAACGTTGACCATACAAATAACGAACATTTTTGGGCGTTTTACAAGCACTAAACTATTATTACTTTAATGCTGATATTTTACTGGGTAAGACTTATTACCCTAGTGTACATATGAGCCGTAAGGTAGCGAGCGTTTGTAACTAATTGAAGATGCAGCTAACAATCTAAAAGTGATAATAGAGGGAACATGCATGAAAGGCGTTATCTTTAGAGGGCTTGAGGCACTGGTTATTGAAAAATGTGGCATGGCAGCATGGGACGACTTACTTGAAAAAAATGCACCGGAGGGTCGTGTTTATATTTCTGCAGAAAGTTATCCAGATGAAGAAATAGTTGGTTTAGCACAAGATGTAGCAACTGCACTTTCTATGTCTATGCCAGAGGTATTAAAGGCCTTTGGAGAGTATTTATTTTCTCACTTAAAGGCACGTCATCCAAGCATTGTTGCTAACTTTAATTGCTTTGCTGATCTCATTATTGGTATTGATAAAGTAATTCATGTTGAAGTCGCTAAGCTTTATCATGAGCCTAATTTACCTGAAATTGACGCCCAAATTATTGAAGACGGGCTTATTTTAATGCGTTACAACTCTAAGCGGCAGCTTTGTATGTGCGCCGAAGGGCTTATTTTTGGTGCTGCGTCTCATTATGGAGTTGATGTTAAACTTAACCATGCTCAGTGTATGCATGATGGGTTTGATTCGTGTTTAATTGAAATAAAATATGAGACTCCCCATGGCTGAAGACGACTACAATTATAAAAAAGCGTATTTGCGCGAAAAATCAGCTAGAGATCAATTAGAAACCCTACTAGAAGACAAAACACGGGCATTGTTTATTGTTAATCAAGAGCTGGAAGAAAAGCTCGAAACGGTCAAAAACCAACAAATAACCTTAATGCAAAGTGAAAAAATGGCTACGCTAGGGACACTCTCTGCTGGCATGGCCCACGAAATAAATAACCCGCTTGCTTACATAACCAGTAATGTAGAAAGTATAAAATTTATAAAGCCCGTGTTGGTTTCGCTAATGACGGCGGCTCAACAATTTGTAAATAAATCGATTTCAGTATCGCAGTTAGAGTCTATTTTAGTTCAGCTCAATCAAGAGAACGATTTAAGCTTTATTGTGGATGATATTGATGACTTAGTTAATGATACCCAAGAGGGTTTAGAGCGTATCGCTCATATTGTTAGTAACCTTGTCGACTTTGCAAGCCTAAAAGACAACGTAACTGCAATGGCAGATATTACAGAATCATTAAATGGCACGCTAAAGCTACTCGAAAACCAGCTGGGAACGTGTGCTATAGAGTTACACATTGAAAAGTTACCTCTAACACAGTGTAATATATCATCTATGAAACAAGTTTTTGTAAACTTATTAATTAATGCCAAACACGCCTGCGACGACTTGCGCGATCAGCAAGGGAAAATAATAGTTAAGCTGTTTGCCGATAAAAACAATATTTACATAGAGGTGGCAGATAACGGCTGTGGAATGGACGCTGATACACTTAAACAAATGTTCGATCCTTTCTTTACCACTAAACCCGTAGGCCAAGGCACTGGTATGGGAATGGCTATGGTTTATAACATACTCAAAGAGCACAATGGCACTATAGAGGTTGAAAGTGAAGTGGGTAAGGGGTCTTTAATACGTTGTGTAATAGCTATTACTACATAACTTTGTAAGCTTAAAGTTTACAATATAGGCATGGCTACAATGTGTGTTGTGGCTATTGAGCGTAGGTATAAGTATCTTAACTCGACACTTCTTGTCCGCCGTGTTGCTCGGCTAAATCATCAAGTTCGGCAACGGTATAATCAAATCCGCTTTCATCATATTCGTAGCTTACTTTAACGCTGTCGCCGCCATTAAAAAGACGTGTTTTTACGTCATTGACTGGCCAATCTTTTAATTCGTGTAAAAAGCGGTTGGCTACTTGTGATGACTCAAACCGGTAACTAATCTCTGTTTTCATAAATAATAATACCCTGATAATTTTACCCCCGTAGTTTGTTGATTTTTACCAAGGAGTCAAGTTATCTACTTTAAAAGGGCAATAAATTATGACTTTATAGATACTTATCGGTCATAGTAATCTAAATTGGAGTGTTAACAGTATAAAGCTGTTTAAAAAACAATAACCATATAACAATAACGGAGTAGGCAATGAAACATTTAGTGACCTTAGTTGGGCTTATCGCTTTTTTAATGGTGGTACTACCGGGACCCCTTTATAAATTTAATATCGTTGAACTAGGCACTGCTTTTGCCGGTTTTAGATTAGGTGTTTATGTCGGTGGAGCAGCATTAGCCTTATTATTAGTTCAAGTGCTATTTATGCGTAAAACAGTGAGCTTAGCCAGTTCAGTGATCACTGTTATTTTTGCAGCAGTTGCTATTGCAATGCCGCTTAACATGATGAATACAGCAAAAAGTGTTCCGCCAATTCATGATATTTCTACCGATTTAATTAACCCTCCTGAGTTTGTTGCGGTTGTGCCTTTGCGTGCTGATGCACCTAATCCTGTTGCATACGCGGGAGAAGAAACGGCAGCGCAACAACGAAAAGCATACCCAGAACTAAAATCGCTCGAGTACAACCAAACGCAACTAGAATTAGTGGCAGCTACAACAAAAGCCATGGAAAACCTTGGTTGGGAACTGGTTAATAGCGATGTTAATAATGGCATTGTTGAAGCAACAGACACCACAACCTGGTTTGGCTTTAAAGATGATGTTGTCGTGCGTATTAACGACAAAGGCAGTAAGCGTGTGTTAGACATACGCAGTAAATCTCGCATTGGTAAAAGCGATTTAGGCAAAAATGCCCAGCGTATTAAAACCTTGATTGACGAGTTAAACGCCGTTGTGGTGCAGTAATTGATAAAAATAGCCCAGCATTATGCTGGGTTTTTTGCAGTTGCTACGTCAGTTCATGTTCAGAGCTGATAATGCATACTGTGTGAGTTATAAATTTTAATAAACTATGGAGTTATTATGAAAACAGTCGGATATGCAGCAAAAAGCCAAGGTTCTGAACTTACAGAGTTTTCTTTTGAGCGCCGCGATTTACGAAATAACGATGTAGCAATAGAGATTTTATATTGTGGTGTCTGTCATTCAGACTTACATGCAGTGCGAAACGATTGGGGTGGCAGTAACTACCCATTAGTACCAGGGCACGAAATTGTTGGTAAAGTAATTTCGGTTGGTAGCGATGTTACTAAATATCAGCAAGGCGATACCGTTGCTGTAGGCTGTATGGTTGACTCGTGTCAAAGCTGCGACCAATGTCATAATCACGAAGAGCAATTTTGTCGTGAAGGCATGGTTGGCACTTACAGTGGCAAAGACAGAATAAATGGTGAAATGACTCAAGGTGGCTACTCTAAGCATGTAGTGGTGCGTGAAGAATTTGTGCTTTCAGTACCTAAAAATTTAGAGCTATCTCGCGTTGCGCCTTTATTGTGTGCTGGCATTACTACTTACTCACCGCTGCATAAATGGGGTGTTAAAAAAGGCAGCCGTGTTGCAGTTGTCGGCCTTGGAGGGCTTGGCCATATGGCGGTTAAAAATGCCGTGGCAATGGGTGCAACGGTTACGGTTATTGGCCGCACTGAATCTAAAAAAGAAGATGCTATTGAGCTAGGTGCACAGCACTATTTAGTGTCGAACAACGATGATGAAATGAAAGATGCGCAATCAGCGTTTGATGTGATCATTGATACTATACCGGTAAAGCACGACCTATCACTGTATACACCGCTACTTGATATTGACGGCACGTTAGTGATTGTTGGCCAAGTAGGCCCTGTTGATGAGCTAAACACAGTGCCATTGTTAATGGGTCGTCGTCGAGTGGCAGGATCCTTAATTGGTGGCATTGCAGAAACACAGCAAATGCTCGATTTTTGTGGTGAGCACAATGTATTACCTGAGTGTGAAATGATCAATATAGATGAAATTAACACCGCTTATGAGCGCATGGAACGCTCAGATGTGCGCTACCGTTTTGTTATTGATATGGCGTCGATTGACGTTTAATGATCATATAAATTAACCTTAAAAAGAGCCGCATAGCGGCTTTTTTTCGTTCTTAATAAATAATGGTCTGAGACTCTATAATTTATGTAAAAACAGCGGCGATAAAATTGAATTTAAAGTATAGCTTAATTAGTTTTTAGTAATGAAAACAGAATTAAATTTAAAACAACGCCAAATTAAAAATACTAGCTACTTGGTTAAATGTACCTTGATTTGGTTACTCACCTTAGCGTTATGTAGCTTTGGCCCGACATTAATTTGGGATCGCGCCGAGATAATTAGCGGCTTTTTTATAGTTGTAAATGTAATAGCCGGCATTGTAATGATTTTGGCTAACAAACGTTACTTACAGGGGATGGATGAGCTGATGCAAAAAATACATCTCAGTGCCATGGGGTTTACCCTAGGTGCAATATTGGTAGGTGGGCTTGCGTACACTAATTTGCAATTGAGTGGCTTAATTGATTTTAAAGCACAAATATCCGATTTAATGTTTTTAATGGGGGCAGTGTATTTAATTAGCGTGTATGTGCTTAATAAACACTATTGCGCAGGTGATGAATGAAAAATCGATTAAAAGTATTAAGAGCCGAGCATAACTACACCCAAGCAAGGTTGGCCGAGCTGCTAGATGTTTCTCGCCAAACTATTAATGCGATTGAAAAAGGTAAGTTTGATCCCAGCTTGCCACTGGCCTTTAAGGCAGCAAGGTTGTTTGAGTTAAAAATAGAAGATATTTTTGACGACGAACAGGGTTAAAAATTAACAAAGTGCGACAATATGTCGCGCTTTTTAGATTGCTACAGCAAGTATAATTTACCCACAAAAATTTTGTGGTAAATCAATAATGACTGATAAAAAAAATTCTTTAACCTCTTATTTATTATCCCCTTTAGCGCTTGTTATAAGTAGCGTATTATCGCCAGTTGCTTTTGCAGATGACACCTCAATTGAAGTGATTGAAGTGCACGGCCAAGCACAAAATAAACACCTATCATTAGGCTCATCTGAATCGCTATTAACCGATTTAGGAGTGGACTTTTCTGCTGCTGGTGGCATGGCCAATTTACCTGTTTTAAATGGTTTAATGGGCGATCGAGTGGCGGTACTGGTTGATGGGGCGCAAATCACCGCCGCCTGTGCTAACCAAATGAACCCGCCACTGTCTTATATTTCAGCCAATCAAATTAGTAGCTACAAAGTGGTTGCAGGTGTTTCTCCAGTAAGCGCGGGAGGCGATAATATTGCAGGTGTGATTGCTGTTAATTCTATTTCACCTCAGTACAGTGAAAACAGCGAACTTGCATGGCATTCAGGTTATGTGTCAGCCCAGTACAACACCCTTGATAACGCCAAAAAGGTCGGCGCAGGTATGCGCATTGCCAGCAATGTACTTAGTTTTAATTATCAAGGTGCGTTCAGCGATGCTAACAGTTATGAAGATGGTAACGGCGATTTAGTGCTCGATACCCTATACCGCGCGCAAAACCATAGTTTAAGTGCTGCCATGCGCGATGATAAGCAACAATTAGTGGTTAAGCTAAGTCATCAAAAAATACCCTATCAAGGCTTTGCTAATCAATATATGGATATGACAGATAACACCAGCTATGGCGCTGTTGCCCAGTATCAGCGTGCTTTTACAAGCAGTGAGCTTGAAGCGCAGTTAAATTGGCATAACGTAAAGCATGAAATGGGGTTTTTTAGCGCAGAAAAAACCGGAAAAATGCCCATGAAAACTGATGCTGAGGATATAAGCACCCAGTTAAAATGGCGACTAGCGCTTGATAACAACAGCCAGTTACTACTCGCGCAAGAGTATCACCACATGAAATTAGATGACTGGTGGCCTGCAGTTGAAGGCTCAATGATGATGGGACCAAATGACTATAACAATATTAATAATGGCCGGCGTCAGCGTATTGCTTTGCTTGGAGAATATGAAAGCCAACTAAATACTCGCTGGTGGTTAAATGCAGGCATTCGATTTGAAAATGTAATGACCAACACTGATGATGTGCAAGCATATAATGCAGGCATGGCTGCAATGAATGCAATGGCCATGGCGATGCCAAGTGATGCAATGGCCGCTAAAAAGTTTAATAACCAAAGTAAAAAACAAACAGATAATTTAGTTGATGCAAACGTGCTGATTAATTATCAACTAAGCAATAACGACGAACTACAAATTGGCTTAGCCCGTAAAAATCGTGCGCCTAATTTATACGAACGCTACAGCTGGGGCGTAGGTAATATGGCCACCACCATGATTGGATGGTACGGCGATGGCAACGGCTATATTGGTAATATAAACCTTAAACCAGAAACCGCACACACGCTAAGCAGCACGTACACCCGCATGGCAAAAGATGACAGCTGGCGTATAAGTGCTAACGCGTGGGTGAGCGATGTAAATGATTATATTGATGCCAACATAGTAAGAAGCTTTAACCGCACAGCGTTTGCTGCCAATACCCGTAATGTACTTATGTTTAATAACGTAGATGCCAGGCTTTATGGTGTAAAGCTAGATGCGGTTTTAGCACTGCATGAGTCTAAGCAGTATGGTAACTGGTCATTAAAAGCGAATATTAGCAACACCCGTGGTAAGCGCGATGATACTAATCAGCCGCTTTATCAAATTAAGCCGCTGCAAACCCAATTTGCCATTAACCAGCAAGTTGGCCGTTTTGAAAACGCACTCACGTGGCAGTGGGTCGATAGTAAAACTCGCGTAGATAGTAACCGCCTAGAAAACCAAACTGAGCAGTATCATTTACTTAATTTAAGCTCAAAAGCCAGTTGGGATGCACTTACCGTGAGTGTTGATATTACCAATCTGCTTGATGAGTATTATCAATTACCACTTGGTGGCGTAAGTATTGCTGAGTTTAAACAAGACATGTCGCAGGGCTTTAATCAATTAGCAGGGCAGGGGCGCTCTATAAATTTAGCCATGAGTTACGCGTTTTAAGATGATAGAGTAAGTTAGTATAAGCCGTCAGATTCGATTTTAGGTTAATCGAGTCTGACGGTTTATTGCCATTTTTCTAAGAGCGTATATTGAATAATCAAGCTGTTTGAAGCTGGTTTGTATGATATTTAAACTATTATTCACATTGCCAATTATTTAAATGCTCAATAATAAAGTCATCAATCTTTTTATGGATTGAAATATTATCTTGATTAACTAAATAGCTAATGTTGATATTTTCGAACTCTATATCTCTAAAGCAGCTATAATTATCTACCGCGCTATATCCGCAGCTACCCCAATACAAAAAAGTATTTTCCGATTTAGTATATAAAGTGAAACTATATTTTTCATGTTCAACAGGAATATACAGATCTTTAGCATCAGAGAATGTATTAAAAAAACTAGCATTAACATTACGCTCAAGCTTTCGATGAGGCAGCAGGTTAACCGATATAAAGTTATTCAATGGGCTTTCATCATTTTGATAGTCAACGGGCTGAAACTTCTTTATATGTTGAACAACATAATTAGCTGGAAAGAACAAAATAGGAGCCTTTGATAATTCCTTATCAAGTGCGTTGTCACCCTTATTTGAGTTAATAAAACTTGCTTCTGAAAGGTACTTATTAGGAAAACATCTACCTTGCCATTTTGTTTCAGAATTATTCTCATTACAGCCTGTCATGAGTAAAGTTAGGACTAAAACCATTTTTTTCATCGTCTTGATAACCTATGTTTGCATTACAATCATTGTAATGTGATTTTGGCTGTAATTTTTACGTACCAGTAGCATTTCAGTTAACTACCTTGCTGACGTAAATTAGTACTTGTTTGTAGCTTTAAGCTGTCCTCTGAATTACTTTTCCATTAAAGCGAATTTAACTAATTAAAACAACAAGCCTATTAAATCGTTACTTATTTATACTTTAAATACATACATTACTGCTTGTGACAAAAATCTATAAACTGCTTTAACAGCGGGTTTTTGTACTTGTCTTTATGCATTACTAACCAAAACTGCCTTTGCATGGGGTGGTTTAAATTAAGCTGTGTAACACGGCCATCTTTTAGGGCATATTGCGCAGCAAGTGATGATAAACATCCTAACCCTAAGCCATTTGCTACACAGTTTATAAGCGCTTCTGTGGTATTGAGCTCTACGCTTTGCGTCCAATTTTTAATTTGTGGCGCAAGGCTATGTAAAAAGAAGGAACGCGAGCCTGAACCAGGTTCTCTTAATACCCATTGGCTACGATTAAAGTCGTTAAAGCTAAGTTGCTTTTTTGCAGCCAATGGGTGGTTTATTGGGGCAATAATACACATGGCGTCATGGCTAAACACATTAGAGACTAAATCGCTTTGATGGGCTTGGCCCTCAATAAGTGCTATATCGAGCTCGTAATCTATAAGTTTTTGACAAATAAGCGTCGAATTGGAAATCAGTATTTGTTGTGAATAATGCTGTCGCTGTGCTCTAAATTTGCTTAGTAAAGCAGGTAATACATGATTACCAATCGTGTCGCTGGCACCAATTTTTAAAGTTCCGCTGGCAGGGGCGTTGTCTAAAAACAAGGTGTCGATAGTGTTTGCCCGATTTAATAGTTCATCAGCAAGGGGCAGTAGTTTTTGCCCTTCTTGATTTAATAATAACCGATTATTTACACGATCAAATAATGGATGGCCTAACTGCTTTTCAAGTTCGCTAAGCGCCATACTCACCGCCGCTTTAGATAGAAACAATGATTCAGACGCTGCTGTAAGGGTGCTGTGCTGGGTTATGCCGACAAATACTTTAAGTTGCTTAAGTGAAATATTCATTATGCTATGTTTAGTTTGCCTGAACGTGTGTTCTATATAATTAGATTTAACTTAACAAAATGCAAGCGTAAACTTCTCTGTAAGTTACAACCACAGGGTGGAATAGAGATGTTTAAACATATAAAAACAAAAGTATCTGGTGCACCAACACCAATGGGCGGTTTGGCATTAGGTATTGCCAGCCTAGGTTGGGCTTGGGAGAGTATGGCTAACCTAAATGGCGTAGCACAATATACCGGTGCCGCTATTGCGAGCGTATTATTGCTATTGTTAACACTTAAGTTTTTATTACATCCTCAGCTGCTTAAAGCCGATTTAGCCCATCCGGTTGTGGGAAGTGTGGTGCCTACTTTTGCTATGGCTACTTTAGTGGTGTCTAATTCTTTAGGGCAGTTTTACTCCCTTGCGGGAGATGTGCTTTGGGTTGGTGCATTTTTATTGCATTTGGTGTTTTTAATAAGCTTTATTGCTCATCGCGTGATTGAATTTAAAATTGAGCATATGGTGCCAAGCTGGTTTGTACCGCCGGTTGGGATCATTGTTGCCGATGTCGCGTTTTCAGGGAATCCGGCTCTGCTATTTTTAGCACAAGGGGCGCTTTATTTTGGCATGCTGATGTATGCAGTTATGTTGCCTATGATGATTTACCGGATCATTTTTGCTGCGCACATTCCTGATGCTGCACAACCTACATTGGCTATTTTAGCGGCGCCAGCAAGTTTATCGTTAGCTGGTTACTTTACAGTTATCAGCGAGCCGTCACCGGTTATTATTGGCTTGTTATTTGGAATTGCGGTACTGATGACCTTTATAATTTACGTCGCATTTTTTAAATTACTGCGCCGTCCATTTTGCCCAGGTTACGCTGCCTTTACTTTCCCTATGGTTATTGGTGCTACCGCGTTATTTAAACTCGCCGCATGGATGCATACAGTGGGAATTGATTTGCAGTTTGTTAAGCAAATACAGTATTTAGCAACGTTTGAATTGATTGTGGCAAGTGGGGTAGTTTGCTATGTGGCGGTTCGTTATTTGGCTCACTTTAAGCTTTTTAACACTCAATTTAAGCCTCTCACCCTATCGCAATAACGATTAAGCGCTTGTTTGCACTACCTCGGTAGCACCGTGCTCAATTGCTTGTTCGGCATCTTGCTCAGCAAGCTTTGCGCGCTCTGCTTTTGAAACATAAGTCGGTTTGTTGCTTTTATGCAGCTTGGCATTAGCGCGCTTATCTTTCTTTTGAAACTTAGTAACGATTTTTTTTCTGCGATTCATGATTAACCCCATAATTTTGAGCTGCGCATTATACAGGCATCTTGTTCAAAGCTGTTAGATAAATTATAAGCTTTGCTTGTGGGTCTGCCGCAAAGCGCTGTTTGTCACTTTACAAGGAGGTTATAATTAATGCTCTTTGTTGTTAATTAAATGGAATCTGTTTTGAACAAGCTAGCTTTAGCAAGTATTGCCTTATGTGCATTTAGCGCTCATGCACAATTAAATAAACACAGTGAAAGCGTGGCCGATTACGCAGTTAATAACTATCAAAATGCACAGGTGCATACGCTTACTAATTTAGTATCGTTTCCTACGGTTAATAAAAGTGAGATCAGCGCACCACAAAACCCCGACTTTATAGGCTTTAAAGCATTATTAAAAATGAAAGCCGCTGAACTGGGCTTTGACTACCAAGATTTAGGCTATACCGTACTCATAGGCATGGGTGAGCAAAAAGAAAAAGTAACCATAGTGACTCACGGCGATGTACAACCTGCAAACGCCAGTAAATGGAAACAAAGCCCATTTATTATTGATACCTCAGAGGCGGGTAAATTAGTTGGCCGAGGTACCGAAGACGATAAAGGCGCTATAGCTACCGCTTTATATGCGATGAAAGCCATAAAAGATAAAGGCATAACCCTTGATAACCGCATTGAGCTGATGGTTTATTTGGCCGAGGAATCTGATTGGGGGCCTTTAACCGAATTTATGAAAACCTATGAGCAACCAAAGTATGCAGTCACAATTGACGCCTCATATCCCGTGGTGGTTGCTGAAAAAGGCTGGAGCTTAATTGCGCCAACATTTGATGCAACATCACCACAAACCGATGTGTATGTAAGCAATGTAACGGGTGGTGCCTTTGCTAGCCAAATCCCTGAAGATGCCAGCTTAACTTTGCATAATGCGAGTACTGAATTAGTAGCTCAATTAAAACAAACAGCTAAGGCACTTAAGAGAGTAGAGTTTACCTTTGATGATCAAACAGATGGAACTTTAATTAGTGTTAAAGGCATGTCGGCACATTCATCTGAGCCAGAGTCAGGTGTTAACGCCATTGCTTATTTGGCTGAACTATTTAAAGCCGTTGAGCTTGAAAACAACAGCGACGGTCAGCTCATTAAGTTTGTAAACCAGTTAATTGGCCTAGATATTCACGGTAAACAATTTGGTGATATTGCGTATAAGCATGACTTTATGGGGCCAATGACGGTAGCGCCCACAGTTATTGAACGAGACGGTAATAACCTAACGTTAGCGGTTAATGCTCGTCGTCCTATGGGTAAAGAGGCTGACTTACTAGATCAGCAAATTAATAGTGCGCTTACCCAATGGCAAGCTGATAATAAAGTAACATTAGCTAATGTTAAAACCACCATTGGCACACCTATGCTGCTTGATGACGCACCTCATGCACAAAAGTTACTTGATATTTTTAAACATTTTACTGGTGATCAAGGCGCAGATTTTGTCTCTATTGGAGGTGGTACTAACGCTAAATTATTTGATAATGCCGTATCGTTTGGCCCATCAATGCCGGGTAAACGCTATACAGGTCACTCAGAGCATGAATTTATTACGCTTGAGCAACTAGCACTTAATTTACGTATGTACACCGCAATGATGATAGAGCTGGGTAATATGTAATTAACCAATAGCAAAAACTAAAAAACCGCCTTGATGGCGGTTTTTTTATAACAACTAAATGTTATTGAAAATTAACGTCTGGTAAGCACTCAAAGCCTGGTTTGGCAAACAAGTAGCCTTGCATTAATTCAATGCCGACACTTTTTAGCCAGTGATATTCTTCAACTGTTTCAATGCCCTCAGCCAGTGCCATTACGTTTAGCTCTTTGAACATATTTAAGCAGTTACGCACAATAGTTTGGCGTTTTGTGTCTTTGTCGATATCGCGTATAAGTGCCATATCGAGTTTAATAATATCTGTTTGAAAGTCAGCTAGTAAGTTTAATCCAGAATAGCCTGAGCCAAAATCATCGGTAGCTGTTTTAAAGCCTAATTCTTGGTAGTAGCTTACAACCCGCTCAACGTGGCTGCTGTCTTCTATTTTTTCAACTTCAGTAAATTCAAACATAATATTAGTTGTAGGGAAGTTGTACTTTTTAGCCGCTTCTAGGGTAGTGCGAATACAGCGCTCAGGCTTATAAATAGCGTTGGGTAAAAAGTTAATGCTTAGCATGGTGTTTATGCCTAGCTTAGAGGCAAGTGCAATAGCTTTAATTCTACATAATTGGTCAAAGGTGTAGCGGTTGTCGTCGTTTACTTGGGAAATAATAGAGAAAGCCGACTCGTTGTTTAAACCACGAACCAATGCTTCATAGCCATAAATAGTGTTGCTCTGGCAATTTATAATAGGCTGAAACGCCATGGTAAAGTCAAAGTCTAGTTCGCTAGAATCAGCGCAGTTGCTACAAGATACTTTTTCGCAACTTTGTGATTTTTCGTTCATGCATCCACCTTTGTATTTAACCAACACTAAAAGATGGTTAAGTTTTTTATAATCCTAACAAAGTATTGAGATTTTACATAATTATATTAGTAAACATTAATATAACTCATAATAAAGTTTTTATTTAATTCATGAAAAATTAGCAGTAAGGTTATGCTAAAACATAATCTTACTGCTACGCAAAAAGTATAATTGGTTTACAAAATTAGTTAAGTGTTGCCGTTAGCTTTATGCTGGTATTGAGTAGTTTTGAAATCGGGCAGCCTTTTTTGGTGTCTTCACACAGGGCTTGAAATTGCTCATTGGAAATATCAGTAATTTTTGCATTAACTACCAATTCAATTTCACTCACCGCAAAGCCATCGTCTACTTCATCTAAGCTTACTGTCGCTTTGGTGCTTATATCGTCAGCAGTAAAGCCTGCTTCTCCTAATGCCAATGATAACGCCATACTAAAGCAAGCACTGTGGGCTGCACCAACTAGCTCCTCTGGGTTAGAACCGGGCTTATCTTCAAAGCGAGTATTAAACCCATACGGCTGGTTATCGAGTGCACCACTTTGAGTTGATATAGTACCTTTACCACTTTTAATATCGCCAGACCAATTTGAGCTTGCCGTTTTTTTAATTGTCATCATGTTCTCCTTGTTTAATGTAAGTTTTTCAGCATTGATATCAGTTGTATGTAAAATAATCCGATAATTGCTTAAAAATGTACGTAGTAACATGGAGGCTGCAAGATAAACGCCAATCTCTATTTGCTACGTTTACATCGCTCAGAACAATAAATAACGTTATCCCAGTCTCGTTGCCATTTTTTACGCCACGCAAACGGTTTATTACACACAGGGCATATTTTTTCAGGTAGGGTTAGTTTTTTATGTGCCATAGTTATTTGTCTGACTGCTTTTTGGATTTACGTACCGAGGGAGTGATGGCTACATGTTTTTTTAGTATGGCATGAATAGCACGTTTAACATCGCTACGCTCTCGGTATTGCCACAATCGCTCGCGTGCCTCTTTAGATGCTCGAGTTAAATCAAGCATCGGCTCTGGGTAATCTTCACCAAGTTTAAAGTCGTTAAATAACGCTTCCATTGGCGTTTGTTGCCAGGGTTGATGTAAATATTCAATGGGGAGCTTTTCAAGTTCGGGGCACCATTTTTTTATAAATGCGCCGGTTGGGTCTTGATCTTCAGATTGTTTAATGGGGTTGTAATGGCGAATAGTATTAATGCCAGTAACCGATGCCTGCATTTGTATTTGCGGATAATGAATACCTGGCTCAAAGTCTAAAAAGTAATTAGCCAGCGGAAAACTTGCCTGTTGCCAGCTGATGTTTAAATGATGGGTTACAAAGCTCACCAGCATAGCGCGCATTCTAAAGTTAATATAACCGGTGGCTTTTAAACAGCGCATGCAGGCATCAATAATAGGAATACCGGTTTGCCCCTGTGCCCAGCGTTCAATATCGCTAGTAACCTTAGCGTCATCACGATACGGAAATGCATGGTAACCCGGATTTAAGGCTTTAAATTCCATGCTGCATTCGCTTTCAAACTTTTGCATAAAATGGCAATGCCAATGCAGGCGAGATACAAACGCAGCAAGCGGACGCTTCCAGCCTTTTTTATCGGGATGGGTTGAATGGTATGCGTCTATCGCCATTTGATACACCTGCCTAAGACTAATATTGCCCCAGGCTAAATAGGGCGAAAGCCTAGAGCAATGCGTGCGGCTCAAGCTCGGGCTAGAGATCCCTTTTTGATAGCCTTTACCGCGCTCGGCAAAAAAACTGTGCATAACATCGCGGGCAAGTCGCGGCCCTCCATATTGAAAGTTGTCATCGTCAGCTGTGTAACTGTCTGGTAATTCTGGCGATTGGTAGTGTGTGAGTGTCACTGTTTTAATGTGTTTCCAATCTGGGATGGCAATTGGCGCTTGCATTGTTTGTTGCCAGCATTCATTCCAATTATTGCGATTTTTTTTACCCCGAATGACAGCCCCCGTTGGTGACTCTAACCAGTTAATCTGATTATGTTGGCACCATGCTTTAATCGCTTTATCGCGTTCAAATGTATTATTTAAGCCGATTTCTTGGTGACTAAAGAGATTAATTATTTCAAACTGGGTGTGTAGCTCTTCAAGCAACGACTGCATATTTTGTTTAAATATGTACACGCAGCTATTAAAGCGATCAAGTTGTTGGTTTAAATCACATAGCGACTGATACACAAAGCGCCAATGTCGCTCGTTATAATGAGCATCTTCGAGTAACAGCGGCTCAAAGTTGTACAGCAATAATGTTGGAAGCCCATTGCTAAACGCATGTTTAAGCGGTTGATGATCGCTTAAGCGTAAATCGCGTTTAAACCAGACAATGTTTATTTTTTGGCGCATGAAATTAAACTATTTGCTAACGGTGTAGTATTAATGAAGATCCAATCTATAAGTACGTATTGCCTAGTACTAGGGTTTAGTTTTTAACTTAAAAGTGAGAAATAATGTTTTTAGATTTAATGCAAAACAGCAACCGCTCTGTTTATAGCTACTTAGTTGGCGGTATTAGTCCACGACCGATTGCATGGATAAGCACGCTAAGTAGTGAGGGGGTAAGCAATATTGCACCTTACTCTTTTTTTACCGTAGCAAGTTGTCAGCCTGCAGTGTTAAGTGTTACTCAAGTTAACCCCAGCGATAAAGCCAATAAAGATACACTGACAAATTTACTAGCCACCAAAGAATGTGTGGTTAATATTGTTAGTCATGCCTTAGTAGAGCAAATGAACCAAAGCTGCGCTAATTACCCTAATAATGTCAGTGAGTTTGATGAGGCCAGCATAGAGAGAGTCACAAGCCAGTTAGTTAATCCGCCGAGTGTTGCAGCTTCAAAAGTACGCTATGAATGTAAGCTTCGAGAAGTGATCACTATTTCAGATGAACCAAGCGGTGGCAAAATGATGCTCTTAGATGTAGTGGGAATTTTTATAGATGACGCCACGTTGGTAAATGGCTACATAGATCCGACACGTTTAGATGCAGTAGGTAAAATGGGCGGCGATTACTTTAGCACCACCAAAGATAAGTTTGTATTAAAACGCCCACAACTTTAAAGGTGAGCGCTTTAATTACATTAGGTTAAACAGCACGCTATTTACTCTGTTTTTGGTAAAAACAGTGCACTCATTGCACCCAAAAACCCTAATCCGCTGTAAAGCAAAATAAGCTCTGCGGTTGATAAAAACGATTCTAATAAGCCTATGCTGCCCAACATCAGTAATAAAACCCCAATAACGGTATTACTAACCGACACATAATCGGTGCGTTTGTTACCCTCTGCCATATCGACGAGGTACGTTTTTCGCCCTAAGCGTACTCCTTGGTGCGCAACTGAGAGTAAAAAGTACAAAATAGGCATAGCCCACCAATTTAGTAGCAACTCGTTATACCAAGTTGCAATAACAAATACAGCCAGCCCATTAATGGTAACCAAAGTGGCACTGAGTACTAGCACTCGCTGGCTAGATAAGTCGCTTAAGCGTCCCCAAATCGGCGCTGAGACTAAGCTTGCAAAGCCGGAAACGGCAATAAAGGTGGCAAGTAAAGAAAATTCAAACGACTGTTTACTGGCTAAAATAATATAAAATGGAGCGCTCAATGCTGAACAAAGCAGTAGGGCACGTGTAATAACAAAATGCGCAAATTGCTTATCTTGGTACAAAATTTTTAACTTTGAAAACGCATGCAATAGACCATTATTTGCCCCTTCGGTAGCGCCACTATATTCATTAATTTGTGCGTAAAAAAACGCGGCAATCAGCCACATCAAGGCACCCAGTAGTAAAGCGATGATCACAATATCTTGATCTTTTTGCTGTGAAAAAAACCACATCATGAGACCAAACGTTAAGGTAGCAAAACCGGCAATACTTGCAGCAAGCCCGCTAATATTACCGCGTTGCTGTTTAGGAATAACTTTGCCCAGCACATCTTTTGCAGCGACAGAGTTAAACCCTCTAGCAAGGCTAAATAAAATTAATAAGCCAATAATGGCGTAGCCTGCTTGTGCGCCTTTGAGGGTAAACGCCACCGCAACCATGGCTAAAATGCATCCTGCTTGCATCACTGCACCTATTACCCATACCCATTTACGAACGGGGAGTTTGCGAATAACGTTAGCAATAGCAAGTTGGGGCAGTAATGAACCCGATTCTCTGATTGGTACTAACCAAGTAATAAAACTCGCTGGTACATTTAAGCTTTGCATTAACCATGGCAGCGTTATTTTGGGGTTGAGTAGCGCATCAGCAAACTTACTAAACAGCTGGCTAATGAGTAAAATAATAAAATTACCGGGTACTTCCTGACAGGCATTGTCGTCGATGGCTTTGCAAGCTCGGGCGTCTTCTTCATTGTTTAAACGTTTATAAATTTGCTCTTTTGTTAGTTTTTTCACAATTAATAACTACGCTATCAGTGTAAATATTTAGATATATTAAGATGGTATGCTTAACTTTTCTACTTTTAGGGTTAAAAAGTCATGTTACCTGCTAAGAATGAAGGAGCCCCTAATAAACACAAAAAATCAGCTAAGCGCTGATTTTTTATTTTTACTAAACTGGAGCCTTATTCAAAATCACGAGCACTGTGGCGCTCTGCGAGTTGTTCATCTTCTGCTCCCCAAGTACGGTTAACGCGACGGCCTCGTTTTACACCTGGGCGCGCTGCTATTTGCTTAGCCCAACGAACCACATGGGTATAAGATGCAACATCTAAAAATTCAGCGGCATCATATAAGTCGCCTAATACCAGTGAGCCATACCATGGCCATATGGCAATGTCGGCAATTGAATATTCGCTGCCTGCCATGTATTCGTTGTCACTTAAATGGCGGTTTAGTACATCTAGCTGACGCTTAGTTTCCATGGTGAAACGGTCAATCGGGTATTGCATTTTGGTTGGCGCATAGCTGTAAAAGTGACCAAAGCCGCCACCTAAATAAGGCGCCGATCCCATTTGCCAAAACAGCCAATTACGACATTGTGTTTTAGCTTGAAAATTATTAGGAATAAGCGCATCAAACTTTTCGCCAAGGTATTGTAAAATAGCGCCTGATTCGAATACAGGGGTTGCTGGTGTTGTAGAGTGATCCATCAACGCAGGTATTTTTGAGTTTGGGTTTATATCAACAAAATCAGAGCCAAACTGGTCGCCTTCACCAATATTAATTAAATAAGCATCGTACTCAGCCTCAGTAATACCAAGCTCTAATAGCTCTTCAAACATAATACTGACTTTTTGCCCGTTGGGGGTCGCTAATGAGTAAAGCTGAAATGAATGTTTGCCAATAGGCAGTGTTTTATCGTGAGTTGCACCTGCAATTGGGCGGTTAATGTTTGCAAATTTACCGCCACTTTCATTGTCCCATGTCCATACTTTTGCTGGGGTGTAGTCGTTGTTATCACTCATAAATAGCCTCTAATAGTTTAAACGTGCGTATTTGCTTTGCCCGTTGTTGCTTTTAATTTATCTGCTTTTGCTAATTTATACCCTAAAAAGAATCCACTAAGTGCGCCAAACAGATGGCTTTCAAACGAGATATGCAACCGCTGTGGAAACACGCCCCAAATAAAGCCACTGTATAAAAAGGCCACCACCACGGCTATAAAAATAGATTTAAAAGAACGTCTTACAATGCCATAGCATAAAATAAATCCCCATAACCCATAAATAACGCCACTTAAGCCGACATGAATATTGCCACGAGCAAACATCCATACCAGTAATCCACCGACTAATGCGGTGAATATAAATACACTATAAAAACGCTTTACGCTGTATTGGCAAATTAACCAGCTTAAAACAATGAAGGGCAGCATATTACTAGCAAAATGCCACCAGCTACCGTGTAAAAAGGGAGCGCAAAGAATACCAATCAGCCCTTGAATGCTGCGTGGGTAAATACCTAAACCATTTAAACTAATGCCTGGCAGGCTGTTAATTAGTTGCAACACAAAACAAATAGTCACAATGCTTATAATGGCAAAACGGGTGCTGCTAAGTAACGACAAGGTGGATGGTTTATTTTGCATACGGTGCCCTTATTTATAGTAAGAGTGGCCAGTATAGGAATAGTGGTGAGTAATGAAAAGCAAATTAAAAAGCACAGCGATTAAACTGTGCTTTTTATACTGATTAATTGTAATTAACCAAGCTTGGTAAGTAATTTTTTAGCTGCTAGCTCAGAGCTTGCAGGGTTTTGACCGGTGATCACTAAACCGTCTTCAAGCGCAAGAACGCCCCAGTCGTCGGTTTTTTGATAGTCACCACCTTTTTTAATCAGCTCGTCTTCGACTAAAAATGGCACTACATCTGTTAATTGAACAGCGGCTTCTTCAGTGTTACTAAAGCCGGTAACTTTTTTACCCGCAACCAATGCATTGCCATCAGCATCTTTTGTATTTAAAAATGCGGCGCTCGCATGACACACTGCTGCCACTGGCTTTTGTAATTTTACAAAATCTTCGATGAGCGAGATTGAATCTGTGTTATCTACTAAATCCCATAATGGGCCATGGCCGCCTGGATAAAATACCGCATCAAAATCTGAAGCATTCAGTTCACTTAGTACTTTTGTGTTTGCCATTAATGCTTGCGCTGCACTGTCGTTGTCGTATCGCTTGGTTGCATCAGTCTGGAAGTCGGCTAGTGTACTGGTTGGGTCGATTGGTGGTTGACCACCGTTTGGTGAAGCTAGAGTGATTTCTGCGCCAGCATCTACAAATGCATAATAAGGGGCGGCGAATTCTTCTACCCAAAAACCTGTTTTTTCACCGGTATTGCCTAAATCAGCGTGTGAAGTAAGTACCATTAGTATTTTCTTAGCCATTATTTTTTCCTTCTGATGATTTAAAATTGTAATCTTTGCTTAGCAATTACTATATGCACTAACCCAACCTTAAACAACGATGATAAATTTAACTTTATTGATTTAATAATTGATACAATTGAAGGGTTGAAGTTAAAACCGCACTGGAGCGTCCATGAAAGTCTCGTTTGAACAATTAAAAAGTATGGTGGTATTTGCACAAATAGTTGAGCAGGGCAGTTTAACGGCAGCGGCAAAGCAACTAGGGTTAACGCGGGCAGTAGCCAGTTATCATTTAAAAAAGCTAGAAACGCAACTTGAAGTAACCTTGCTTAATCGTTCAACACGAACTATGGCGCTTACTGAAGCCGGTATAGCTTACTATGAGCGTTGCCGAGTTATTACCGAGCAGGCTAATGCTGCCAATCAACAAATAGAAAATATAAAAAGTGAACCCCAAGGATTATTAAAAATTAGTTGTCCAGTTAATGTGGGGATGCAATTAATAGTGCCTGCAATTAATACCTTTAAGCGCCAATACCCCAAAATTGATATAGATTTACAGTTAACCGATGACGTGGTGGATATTATTAAACACGGGTTTGATTTTGCAATTAGAGGAGTTGCGCTGCGCGATTCAAACCTACAGGCAACGAAGTTAACCACAATGAGTACCTGTATTTG
Source organism: Pseudoalteromonas sp. Scap03 (assembly GCF_013393115.1). GTDB lineage: Bacteria > Pseudomonadota > Gammaproteobacteria > Enterobacterales > Alteromonadaceae > Pseudoalteromonas. The sequence goes on from NZ_VDEU01000001.1 coordinate 1,845,924, forward strand.
TGGCGCGCCTGATTATTTTTCGCATTATGGCAAGCCTACTACGCCCGATGAATTAGCACAGCACCAGTGGGTGGTTTATCAGCTAGGGAGCAAAACCTTGACCTTGCAAAAAGACGGTAAAAAAGTCGACATTACCATGCAAGGATCGCTCAGTACTAATAACGCCGCTGCACGGACTGCATTTGTAGAGGCAGGACTTGGCATAGGGCGTATACCGCTATACGATGCATGGCCAAAAGTACAAGCGGGTTTACTGCAAATTATAATGGACGACTACAAAAGCAAAGACATTGAGTTGTATGGAGTTTTCCCGCCGGGGGCGACGGGATCTAAAAAGTTACGCTTGTTTATTGATTATTTAAAAGCGTACTTTGTAAAACAGCATACTGCATTAGGTATGCGTAAGGGCTAGCGCTCGGTTAAATAAGGCAACAGCCTGTTGATACATAACTATGGCGAGAGCTGCATCGTATCGCTCGCCTTCATCACGCATAAAGGCATGTTGCGCGTTAACTTCTTGCCATTGGTAATTTATACCAGTACGAACAGCTTGCTGGTATATTTTGTCTCGGCCATCTTGTGGTACATGAGGGTCTTGTTTACCCCAAATAAAATGAATTTCACCGAGTATGTCGGCCATGCGTTCAAATGAGTTATTACCGGGTTGTGCGGGCAGTGTATTACTGTGTATATCGGTGGCGTATAAACAAAACGCGGCTTTTATAAGTGGGTTTAAAGCGGCTCTGTAAGCTAAATGCCCACCAATACATACACCCATAGCTCCCACGTTTCCTGAACAATAACTTTGGCGTTTTACAAACTCGATAAGGCTTTGTGTGTCGCTATCATGATGCTCTAAAGGTTTAGACCATTTATCGTTATTACCTTTATCTTTACCTTCGTCATCATAAGTCAGCACAGTTCCGATAGGGTTAAGCTCATGAAACACTTCTGGCACAAGTACCACAAAACCATGACTGGCTAAAATAGCTGCACTGCGGGCAATAGGTGCCGTTTGCTGGAAAATTTCAGAATAAAAAATAATGGCAGGGTATTGCCCCGATGTTTGTGGGCGGTAAATAGTGGTTCGCATTAACCCTGTAGGCGTTGGTAAGTCAGCGTTATGGTGTTGAATGATCATAAAAGCGCTCAGTAAAATAAATATAATAGCTGAGCGCGGTCAAATAAACACGCCCTAAAGTTTAAATACTTGCAGGCATTTTATTGCAACTGGCGTAATAGCTAACCGTAGCTGGCCAATCAGAAAATATACCGATTACACCAACCTCTTTTGCAAGTACATCAACCACGGCCATCATGTCACCATCGTTATCTATAACATCACTAATTGACTGGTAATAGTATCCGCCTCCATTATTCAGCGGCCCTGAACGTTCAAGACTCCATGCAATAATATTAAGGCCTGCGGCTTTAGCATCAATAGCGTACTGTGATGGCACGATATTACTTTCATTATCTATGGTTAATAGCATCCAAATGGGTGGAGCAATAATTTTAACACCGTCATTAAAAAGCGAAGCCATACTAGGTTGCCATGTGTCGGGGTTGTTAGGATCAAACCCTGCATCGCTATCTCGGCCATCTAAATAAACGCTTTGCGCTGCAAATTCAGGGTTAGTATTAATCCAATATTGTACGTCAGCTAAATTAAATGATTGCGGAAAAACACGCGAAGCGGGTACCTCCATTTGCGTATATTCATCTAGCATTTTTTGTGCGTATTGCGTTTGGGTCATACCGTTAAAGGGCATACTCACTTGAGGTGATTTAAGCTCTGGGGTCATTTTTACTCCGAGCTGTTTAAATAGTGCAATACTTTGTTTGTGGGTCATGAGTGTACCTGAGGTGGCGTATAAGTCAGTGCGCCAACTTGCTGTACCTTTCATGTAATCGCTAACATTAGTGGCACTGGTGTTTGCGCCATCCATTTTACCCTCAAGGGTTAAAAACTCTGCCAAGCTAATATCACTGGTACAACATTTAGCTGAAGCAGGCGTGCCACTGCTAGAGTTTGCTGGAGTAAATGGCTCACTGCATTTAGCCGCAAGTTCTGGAATAGCTAAAATGTTAGTGGTGGTGTGCAAGTCGCACTGAGAATGGCGGCATACTAGCTCTTTATCATTGGTAAAGGTTACATCGCATTCGACAATACCGGCGCCCATACGAGCAGCCGCTATGTAAGACTCTTTTGTGTGCTCTGGGTATTGCATGGGGGCACCACGGTGACCAATTGAAAAATCAGTACGATAAAAAGGGCCTTCTTTACACGATTCTAATTGTGTTTTTAGTGCGCTGTCAGCCATATCGTCAATTAAGTAGTCGGGGCGAGTACCTAGTTGCGTATTGGTGCCTTGTGCCACTTCAACAATAACCGGGGTAGGTACTTCAACAATTTCAACGTCAGTGTTGGTAACAACCACTTCTTTTTCGACTATTTTTACATCGTCATCACAGCCAGCGAGTGAGCTTAATAATAAAAAAGTTGTTAGAAAAGGTATGCGCTTCATTATTTGTCCTTAAAAATAAAAGTGGACGCTACCTTACTAATTATTAATGACAATTTCACTACAGAGTGATTAATTTGCTGATTTAACCATTATTTGGTTTACCACCAAGGCAAACAGCATCACTCCCGCGCCAATAGTTAATCTAAGTAGGTCTGCGTCTCTATTCCAAATAAGCACATTAACAATTATACCGGCAGGAATAAGCAAGTTGTTCATCACCGCCAGCGCGCCAACATTAACAAGCGTCGCGCCTTTATTCCACATAAAGTAGCCTAAACCGGAGGCCACAATGCCTAAATAAATCAGTATGCCCCATTGAGTTGAGGTACTTGGTAATTTGTTAAGATCACCAAATAAGGCGTAACAGGCGCTTGCAACAATTAGTGCGCCAATAAAAAACCAACCAAATACGGTTTTATCATCGAGTTGTTTATTAAGCATTAATCGTTTGTAGGTTACTTGGCCGATAGCAAAACTAATATTAGCGCCTTGAACCAGTAGTAATCCGACTAAAAAGTTACTGTCTAAGTTTTCATAACGAATGGTAATAGCCCCTAACACGGCAATAAACGCGACGATAAAAAACTGCGGATTAAACTGTTTATTTAGCGCATCGTTTAAAAGCGTAATGTAAAGCGGGGTCATTACAGTAAATAACAGCACTTCTGGCACACTTAAAAACAAAAATGAGTGGTAATAAAAGCCATACATAACCCCCAGTTGCAGTGCTCCTATCAGCATGAGTTTAAACGCAAGTGGGGTAGGGATTTTCTTTAAAAAAGGCAAAAATACTAACGCTGCTAAAGCCACACGAATTAGCACACTAAACCACGCATCAACTTGGCCTGCTAAATACACACCAATTAAACTAAACGAAAACGCCCAAAGAAGGGTAACTGCAAATAAATAGCCCATAACACTCATCTTGTTTTAAGTAATGGTGTCAGTTTATCTGTTATATATTGTTCTATAAACAATAAAAGCCCGCAAGCGGGCTTTTGTATCAGTTGCTTAAAAATATTAATTAATCAACTAAACCACGGCGCTTAAGCAATGCATCAGTCGTTGGTTTTTGACCTCTAAACTCAATGTAGCTTTGCATTAAGTCACGGCTGTTACCTTTTGATAGGATCTCTTTACGGAACTTATCGCCATTTTCGCGCGTTAAGCCACCGTTGTTTTCCATATGAGCAAAGGCATCAGCGGCAAATACTTCAGTCCATAGGTAAGCGTAGTAACCTGCTGAGTAACCACCTGCAAACGTATGGCTAAAGTAGTTTGATTTGTAACGAGGTGGTACAGGGTAGTAATCGATACCGTGTGCCTTTAGTGCTTCGCTTTCAAACTGTTGTACATCAGTTACTTTTTTATCAGAACCAAATGAGTGCCATTCCATATCCAGTAATGCTGCAGCTAAATATTCAGTGGTACCAAAACCTTGGTTGAACTTTTGCGACTCAAGTACTTTATCAAGTAGTGCTTGAGGAATTGGCTCACCTGTTTTGTAATGCTTAGCGTAGTTAGCTAATACACTTGGCTCAATCATCCAGTCTTCATGTGCTTGTGATGGAAATTCAACAAAATCACGCGCTGTAGCAGTACCTGCTAGGCTTGGGTATTTAACGTCAGAGAATAAACCGTGTGCTGCATGACCAAACTCATGGAACATAGTCGACACTTCGTCAAACGTCATTAGCGTTGGCTCGCCTTCTGCTGGCTTTGGAATATTTTGTGCGTTATAAATAACCGGTTTTGTGCCTTTTAAGCCGCTTTGGCTTACGTATGCACTCATCCATGCACCGCCACGCTTACCTTCACGTGCATATGGGTCCATGTAAAATAAGCCTATTGCGCTGCCATCAGCATTAAATACTTCAAACGCCATGACGTCTTCGTGATAAAGCGGTAGGTCTTTACGCTCTTTAAATGTAATGCCGTAAAGTTTTTCCATTGCAAAGAATAAACCGTTATGAATAACCGATTGCATTTCAAAGTAAGGCTTAACTAAGGCTGGATCTAGGTCGTATTTTTCAGCACGAACTTTTTCTGCATAGAAAGACCAATCCCATGGTTTTAGTTCAAAACTTTCACCAGAATCGTTAATTACTTTTTGAATCGCTTTTGCTTCTGCTTGCGCTTTTTCAACTGCTTTTGGCGCGAGGTCATCTAAAATACCGTACACGTTATCAGTGGTTTGAGCCATGCGTGAAGTCATTACATACGAAGCCCAATCTTTAAAGCCTAACAGTTCTGCTTTTTGTGCACGTAGGTTAGTTTCTTTAATAATGATAGGGCCGTTGGTTTTAGCTGCACGGTTGGTTGATGCTTTAAAAATCTGCTCACGCAGTTCACGGTTTTCAAGGCTAGATAAAATAGGCTGTTGTGTGGTGTTCACTAGGGTGATCATGTAGCCGTCTTTGCCTGCTTTTTTAGCAGCTGCTGCAAGACCTGCAATTTCACCTTCAGATAAACCAGCTAGTTTGCTTTTATCTGTTACTAAAATAACGTCTTCTTTAAACGATTTTAATACGTTTTGAGAAAACTCCGTTGATAGTTTTGCAAGCTCAGCGTTAATTTCACGCATTTTTGCTTTTTCAGCATCATTTAGTTTAGCACCCGCTTTAACAAATTGTTTGTAGTAAAAATCAACAAGACGTTGATCTTCAGCGCTTAACTTATCTTTGTTGTCGTATACTGTTTGTACACGTTCGAACAATGCACCATTTAGATAAATGTCATCAGAGTGTGCTGAGAACACAGGCGCCATTTTTTTATCAATGCGCTGGTACTCATCGTTAGAAATAAGACCTGATAAGTTGTAGAAAGCAGCTGATGCGCGGTTTAATAGCTCACCTGCAAGTTCCATTTCTACCAAGGTATTTTCAAAAGTAGCTGGTTCTGGATTATTAGCAATTGCCATAATTTCTGCATTATGTTGTGCAATACCTGCATCAAATGCAGCTTCGTATTCAGTGGTACCAAACTTATCAAACTCAGGAGCCATGTATTGCAATGGGCTTGGTTTAAATAATACATTGCTTGCGTTGATATCTTGCACTTGTGCTGTGCTTTGTTGTTTTGTTTCTTGGGTGCTTTCAGAAGAACAGGCAGATAATAAAAGTGCACTAGCAATCGTAGTGGCGATCAGTGTTTTACGCATAATAACTCCATAAAAAATAGTAGCCGAAATAGGCTTTTCGAGTCGAAAACCCAGTTAACTTACCAAATTTTGACTTATATACAACAAAGTTTATCGATTTAAAGCGGGATTTAAACGCAAATTAGGTGATAAAAACTCGGTATGTAAATAAAAAAGTAGAAAAATACAGCAATTATGCAATTAGCTTTAAGTTTGTTGCTGCGTATTTAAGCTAACCGCATGCTAAACTTGGGGTATTATTAGCGCATAAAAATAATCGTTTGTGTGCGACCTTACACATGGAAAATCAATGAACTTAGAACAAATTAATCACATTCTCGCCTTCGTATTGTTTAGCTACAACGACATTCACATTACCGTGGCAAAAGTAATTCAAGTGCCGCTAATTTTGTTTACTATGTGGGTTGTGGTGACTCAGATTGGCAAGTTAATTAAAAAGTCATTACTTGCACGAAAAATGAGCCCAGATGCAGTGCATTTATTCACGCGTTTTTATTTCATTTTAAGTATTGCGATTTTACTTTTTACCTCCCTTGAGGTGCTCAACATTCCATTAACCGCATTTGCCTTTGTATCGGGTGCCATTGCCATCGGTGTGGGGTTCGGTGCACAAAATATTATTAATAACTTTATTAGTGGCTGGATATTAATGTGGGAGCGGCCAATCCGTATTGGCGACTTTTTAGAGGTTGGCACTGCTAAGGGGGTGGTTGAAACCATTAATACTCGCTCTACTCGTATTCGCAGGAACGACGGTGTTCATATGCTGATACCCAATAGCCAGTTATTAGAAAACACAGTTACCAACTGGACGCTTATTGATGGTAATGCGCGCTCATCTGTGAGCGTAGGCGTAGCTTATGGCTCTGATGTGTTATTAGTTAAAAAGTTAATTCAGCAAGTATTAGATGAGCATGAGGCAATATTGGCAACGCCTCAATCAACCGTATTGTTTGATGATTTTGCAGATAGCTCGCTAGTTTTTAATGCTATTTTTTGGGTGTGCGCTGAATCAGAAACTCGATTAAGACAAGTCCGCAGTGATATTCGTTTTAGGATTTATGAAGTGTTTGACCAACATGATGTGGTGATTGCATTTCCACAGCGAGATCTTCATATTGATGGTGAAATTGTTCTTAAACGCTCATTAGTGAAAAAGTAGTATTTAAAAAAGTGTCGCGTTATTCCGCTATATTTTTTAACAACTCAACGTAAGGACATATGTCCGCTTTTTGGTTGTTTAGTTGCTAAAAGTACACTAAATGTCGGGATAGTGCGGTTAAGTGTTAAAAATAAGTTTAATTTTTAGTGTTCAGTATGCAGTAAATAAATTACACCATGATATAATCTTGCGCATTCAGTCAGCCTTATTTATGCCGTTTTTGTACTCTCGGTAATAAGGTCCGCGCCGCATAGAGCAAGTCGCGAAAAATTGACTGAATCCGTAATTATTTAATTGCGCAACACATCAACCGTTGAACAAGAGTGCACTAAAAAGGTTAACCCCGACATGAAAGCAATGAAAAGATCTACGTTAGCAACCCTTATCAATGCAACGTTGTTCTCTGCCGTAGCAGGTACGTCAATTTCAGCCGTAGCTGCTGAGCAAGAAACTACTGCTAAGAAGAACCAACTAGAAGTTATTCAAGTTACTGCTCGTAAACGAGTAGAAAACGCTCAAGAAGTGCCTGTTGCTGTTTCAGCCTTGCAAGGCGATAGCTTAGATGCTTACAGCTCAGCTGGTATGGATATTCGTTTTATGAATGCGAAAATCCCAAGTTTATCTATTGAATCTTCATTTGGCCGTTCATTCCCACGCTTTTATGTACGTGGCCTTGGTAACACTGATTTCGATTTGAATGCTTCGCAACCAGTGTCGCTTGTGGTTGATGAAATTGTACAAGAAAACGCAATCTTAAAAGGTTTCCCTGTATTTGACGTAGCACGTGTTGAAGTGCTTCGTGGTCCTCAAGGTACATTATTTGGTCGTAATACACCGGCTGGCCTAGTTAAATTTGATACCGTAAAACCAAGTCAAGAATTTGAAGGCTATGGCTCTGTATCTTACGGTAGTCGTGGTGCTGTTGACTTTGAAGGCGCTGTTGGTGGTTCATTAACAGATCGTTTATCAACACGTGTTTCAGTACTTTGGCAAGATAAAGACGATTACATTGATAATCGTGCACCAGGTTTTGAGCAAAAAGATGCCTTAGGTGGTTACACTGAACAAGCAGCCCGTATTCAATTTTTATATGAAGGTGACGATTTCACTGGATTATTTAATTACCATGTTCGTGATTTAGATGGCTCTCCAATTGCCTTTCGTGCTAACACTATCAAACCTGGTACTAACGATTTAGTTGATGGTTTTGAAAATGACGTGGTGTATCACGATGCCGCATCTCGTGCGACGCAGCAAGTGGAATCGCAAGGTGCAAGCCTTAAGCTTGAGTGGGACTTAGCTAACCATACAGTAACGTCAATCTCTGGTTGGGAAAGTGCAGAAATTTACTCTCGTGCTGACATCGATGGTGGCTACGGTGGGTTCTCCATCAATGATGTTCCAGTTGCAATGGGCCCTGGTTTTATTCCTTTCTCTTCAGAAAGTGCTGATGGTATTCCAGACCAAGACCAATACACGCAAGAACTTCGCTTATCAAGCAACTTTGCTGGTGACGTAAATTACCAAGTGGGTGTTTTTTACTTCGACGAAGCATTAACAATTGAAAACTTTAGCTATGATACAGCCAATAATGGCGTATTAAACGGTTTTGTTAGTCAGCAGCAAGACACTAAAGCATGGGCTGTATTCGGCTCAGTTGATTACACTATTACTGATGATTTAAAAGTAACCGCGGGTCTTCGTTATTCAGATGATGAGAAAGAATTCTCAGCTAACCGCACGCTTAGCCCAATTGGTGGTGCAGCGACTTATATCGAAAAAAATGTTAGCGATGATCACGTAAGCTGGGATTTATCAGCTAACTACAAAATCAACGATGACGTAAACTGGTATGGCCGTATTGCTAACAGTTTCCGCGCACCAAGTCTTCAAGGTCGTATCTTATTTGGTGATGAAGTAACCGTTGCTGATTCAGAAACTGTTACCTCGTTTGAAACAGGTATTAAATCTGATGTGTTAGATGGCCAAGGCCGTGTAAATGCAACAGTATTTTATTACACTATGGATGACCAGCAGCTAACGGCAGTGGGTGGTGGTGCTAACTTTAACCGTCTATTAAATGCTGATAAAACAACCGGCTATGGTTTCGAAATTGATTCTGAGTGGGTGTTAACTGACGAATTAAATGCAACCTTCAACTTAAGCTACAACAAAACTGAGCTTAAAGATAAAGATTTAGCCGTTGCAGTGTGTGCACAGTGTACTGTTACTGATCCTACGTTCCAAGTACCAGGTGCATTTGGTCCTGAAGATCGTGCTATTTTAGATGGCAATAGCTTACCGCATGCACCAGAGTGGATCTCTAACATCACACTTCGTTACACTAAAGAACTCGCTGAAGGTGATTTCTTTGCTTACGCTGATGTGTCGTACCGCAGTGAGATTGACTTTTTCTTATATGAATCAGTTGAGTTTGAGGGTAAGCCACTGACAGAAGTAGGTTTACGTGCAGGCTATGCATGGGCGCAAGGCGATTACGAATATGAAGTATCAGCATTTGTGCGTAACATGTTTGACGAGCAGCAGACGATTGGTGGTGTTGATTTCAACAACAATACAGCCATGGTTAATGAAGAGCGTTACATTGGCGCTGAGTTTAAAGTTAACTTTTTCTAATCGATAAATTTAACGTTAAATTGTAATTATTGATAAAAGCCTGCCTAGTGCAGGCTTTTTTATTTTGGTAGAGCTGCTAAAGTAGCGCCCATATGTTTATTAAAGAGAAAAAGTAATGGCTGGATTTTGGAATTACCGTGTAATTTATTGTGAAGCAACCAAAGATGAAGCTGCGCAATATCAAATACACGAAGTGGAATATAACCTAAATGGTAAAGTAACTAACTGGTCAGAAACTGGTGCAGCACCATTTGGAACCACATTAGATGCGTTAAAAGATGATGCTGAGCGCTTAAAAACCGCCTTCGAAAAGCCGATACTTAAAGTAATGCGCAAAGCCCGAGGTTATGAGTTAGTTGATGTAGATACCGGCGAAGACGCTTATGCTGAGCCGCCAGCAGGTTTGGCTGAGTAACACAAATTATTAAAAGGTGCCTTGGCACCTTTTTTATTACCTAAAGTTTAGGTTAAATAACCAGGAGAAAAGAATGTCAATTGAAGCGGTATTATTTGATATGGATGGCACTTTGGTTGACTCGGAAAGTGTGCACTATAACTGCTGGAGCCAATTACTTGCGCCTTTTGGTGTGTGTTATAAAGAAGATGATTTTTGTAGGCGCTTTTCGGGACGTCCCACTATTGACGCTGCAAAGGAAATAAAACAAGTTCATAACTTGTCTGTAAGTAGCCGCTATTTAGCGGATGAAAAATATCGCTTATTTAGTGAGTACGTTAAAATCAATTTACCGCCTTTAATGCCTTATGCTGAAAATGTTCTGTTAGCGGTTAAAGAGCAAGGTTTAAAAATGGCGTTAGTAACAGGCAGCGCAAGGCATGAAGCTGAGCCAATACTAAAAGGATTAGGGTTTTATAATTTATTCGATACCGTTGTTACTAAAGATGATGTAATTAATCCAAAGCCTGCCGGTGATCCCTACTTATTAGCACTTAAAAATATGCAGGTTGCTGCACAAAATGCGATTGCCGTTGAAGATACTTTCACCGGTGTAACCGCAGCGAATAATGCTGCTTTAGCTGTGATAGCTATCGCTAATAAACATACACAGGAGCACGACTTTAGTAAAGCAACACAGCAAATGCAAAGCTTTGAAGAATTTTGGCACTGGCTTCAATCTCAACTATAGTTTAAGCCATATTTAAATTTGCAAGGATGCAGCAATGATTAAAGCAACGCTGTTTACTTTTTTAACCCTCATTAGTTCGGGCTTATTGGCGCAATTGCCTCCAGTGCAACTTGCTAATGTTTACGATGAAACTAAGCATGAAGATATTCGTCAATATTTGGTGAGTGAAAAGTATGACGGAGTAAGAGCAATCTGGACGGGAAAGCAGTTTGTAACCCGTCAAGGCAACTCCATAAACCCGCCTAAGTGGTTTACCGCTCCTCTGCCAGACGTTTGGCTAGATGGTGAGTTATGGACCAAGCGGGGTCAATTTTCTGTACTCGGTGGTATTGTCAGAACAAAAATACCCAACGATTTGCAGTGGCAAAGTATTACTTATCAGGTATTTGATATGCCAGATGCCGGTACGCCTTTTCACCGTCGTTATCAAAATTATCTGTCACTCATTACTAAGCTAAATAGCCCCCATATTAAAGCGGTTAAGCAATATCAATTTAGCGACAACCAGCAACTCAGTGATTATTTTAATCAGGTTACTAAACAAGGCGGCGAGGGCGTTATGCTTCATTTAGCAGAGGCTAAGCATACAACTGGTCGCTCTAGTGCATTGTTAAAACTCAAGCCATATTTAGATGCCGAAGCGTTAGTAATTGAACATTTACCGGGTAAAGGTAAATACACAGGAATGCTTGGCGCATTGAAAGTACAGACAAAACAGGGGCTGATATTTTCTATTGGCACGGGTTTTAGTGATAAAGAGCGAAAGTATCCGCCAGCTATAGGCTCAACAATTACTTATCGGTACCACGGGTACACTAAAAATGGCTTGCCGCGTTTTGCCAGCTTCTTACGGGAAAGACCCGAAAAATAAAGAGTGTAGGCCAATTCAGTATATATTTTTTAGCAATTATGCTAAATTGCGCGGCCTTTTTAGTGATGTTTGGTGATCTATGTTTGTTGGTTTTGATTATGGTAGTTCTAATTGTGCTATGGGTGTTTTAAACGAAGAGCGTGTTCAGCTCATTCCTTTAGAGCAAGGCAAACATTATCTTCCATCAACTCTATACACACATCATAGTGCTTTAGTCGTTGATTTTGTAGCGCAGCATTTAAACGGCTCAGATCATGAGCATGGCTATAAAACCGCGCGCCAACCCTTGCTTAATACACTCCCGCGAATTAAATCAGACCTAGATCTACAAGCCGGCGATGAGACTCTATTTATCGGCCGTGAGGCGATTAGTGAATATGTGCAATTTCCTGAGGAAGGTTATTTTGTAAAATCCCCTAAATCATTTTTTGGCGCTACTGGTTTAAAGCAAGGACAAATTAATTTTTTTGAAGATATTGCCACAGCAATGATTTTAAAAATAAAACAACGTGCTGAATTATCGTTAGGGTATACGCTGAGCCAAACTGTTATTGGTCGCCCAGTGAATTTTCAAGCGGTTGGTGGTGAGCAGTCAAACCAACAAGCCGTGGGTATTTTAACACGCGCAGCAAACCGAGCCGGCTTTAAAGATGTTGAGTTTTTATATGAGCCACTTGCCGCGGGGATCGATTATGAAAGTGATTTAACGCAAGACCAAAAAGTGCTAGTAATAGATATTGGTGGTGGTACAAGTGACTGTTCATTTGTACAAATGGGGCCAAGTTTTAGGAATAAACAACAACGAGACGCAGACTTTTTGGCACATAGCGGAAAGCGAGTAGGCGGTAATGATTTAGATATTGCTCTGAGCTACCATGGTTTGATGCCGTTACTTGGCTTAGGCAGTACTTTTAAATCGGGTTTACCATTACCTAACCAGGCATTTTGGCAAGCATGTAAAATTAACGATGTGAATTTACAAAGTCAGTTTTATAGTGCTCAGCATTATCGTGAACTGAGTGCACAGCTACGCGATGTGAGTGCGCCCGATTTATATAAACGGCTAATACATTTACAGCAAAATAAACAAGGACATCAATTAGTTCAACAAGCTGAAGCGGCAAAAATTGCATTGAGCTCGTCTGAAAACTTTAATTGTGATTTAACATTTCTAGATTCATCACTTGATAAAGATATTTCTATTAATGAATTAGCATTAGCCGTTGACGATAGTATTAGCCAAATAGTGACATTAGCAAAACAGGCCATTGCAGATGCAAACACTACCCCAGATGTAATTTATTTAACGGGTGGTAGTGCGCAATCACCACTGATCAAAGCGGCTTTAAAAACCCACTTAGGCGACATTAAAATGGTTAACGGTGATCACTTTGGCAGTGTCACCGCTGGTCTGACTAAATGGGCGAGTATGCTTTATAAATAAGCTGTTATAAAGAGATTTGTCGGGTTGCGAGGTACTTTTCGTAATCTGGCAAAGAACGCTCAAATTCGCTGTCCATAAGGGGAGAACTTAGTAACATATCAGCGCTTACTTCATTACAAGCAACAGGAATGTTCCACACCGCGGCTAAACGAAGCAATGCTTTTACATCGGGGTCGTGCGGCTGAGATGCCAGAGGGTCCCAAAAAAAGATTAATACATGAATTTCATGTTCCGCTATTTTAGCACCAAGCTGCTGATCACCCCCCATAGGTCCACTGAGTAATTGTACGACATTCAAACCGGTGGTTTTTTCTATTAAATGTCCGGTTGTACCAGTGCCGTATAGCTTATGTTTACTTAGCATTGGAGTGTGTTTTTCACACCATAATTTTAACGCGGCTTTTTTTCCATCATGTGCAACAAGGGCTATGTTTTTCTTAGCTGGAAGAGATTGTATTTTTTGGTCCATGCTGATTCTTATTAGTTAGAGTAATAAATTGATAGCCAATGCAATAAATACAATGCCTGTGAACCTATCTATCCAGAGCTGGCTATTTGGGTGGTTTCTAAAAAACTGGGCTATTTTATCGCCGAAATAAATATACGTGCAGTCGATAGGAAAAGCAAAGATTGGATAAAGCAGGCCAAAAAAAGCCAGCTGAAAAGTTGCAGATGACAAGCTAGGGTCTACAAATTGTGGGATAAAAGCAATAAAAAACAAAGCTACCTTAGGGTTGAGTACTTCGGTCATCATCGCTTGAAACATCACGTTTTTGTTTTTACTAGTTGTAACATGAGGCTTATCGTCTTGCTCGCAAATGGGGGGCACAAAGGTGCCTTTAAGCATCATAAACCCTAAATAACATAAATAGGCTGCACCTGCATACTGTACGCTGGCATACGCTGTTTCAGAGGCTTTTAAAATAGCGCTTAAGCCGACAACCGCAAAAAATGTATGTACTACGCCACCTAAGGCAAAGCCAAAAGCACTTTGCATACCTGCTTTTCGTCCATTAGCAAATGTTTGTGCCATTAAAAACGCGTTTGATGGTCCAGGCGCAACGGCCATTAAGAAGCTGGCGAGTAAAAATGAGAGTAAAAAGTCAGGATTGATCATTGCACTTGATTCAAAAGAGGTTGGTAGTTAATGTTATCAAGCATATAGAAAAATAAAAAGCGGGCATATTGCCCGCTTGGTAAAGAGTTTTAACTACAGTGCTAATTGCCTGTGGTGATTACTATTCACAGGCTCAGCAAACGTATTTTATTAGGCATATTTAGTATAACGAAACAGTAAGTAAGAAAAGGGAATTAATAATAAAAAGTGTGTGCCTATAAGCTCGGGTGTAGATAAGTTTAAATATTGAGTAATAAACACCAATAAACTTGCCCCACTCATTTGCATCGCTCCTAAAAGAGCTGAGGCGGTGCCAGCTTGCTTAGGGAACAGACTTAAAGCTCGTCCAGCGGCAGAGCCAAGTGTTAAAGCAAAACCAAAGGCAGCAATAAACATAGGGATCATTAATGCTAATGGGGTTTTATATTGGCTTAATACTAGCATCAGTAAGCCTGCACTCACTAACAACACAAGACCTGCTTTTAGTGCTCTTTTTGGTTGGCGTTTAATGTAAATAGGCATGATAAAGCTAGCAAGAATACTAAGCACTGCATTAAGCGAGAACCAAAAGGTAAAGTCGGCTACGCTGCCCCCTAATTCAGTAATAAGCCAACCAGGAGCCAATGTTACAAATACTAATATAGCTGACATAGTGACCATACATAGCAAGCTATTAAATAAAAATAACGGAGTTGAAATAATTGGGATAAAGCGCCTTAGATCTAAGATATGCCCCTGGTAATGGCTGTCTACTGGGCGTGTTTCTCTAAACAATAATAAGGTGACAATAAATCCTAATAATGCAAAACCAGTTAGAAATAGAAAGTTCATTTGCCAACCAAACTGCACGGTTAACCACGCACCTAAAATGGGTGCTAACGCTGGAATAAAGCACACGATCCCGTTTAGGTAGGTAATTATTTGGCCACTGCGTTCACTACCAAACTTATCTCTTACTATTGCAAAAGCAACAACAAAGGTGGCGCATGCGCCTAACCCTTGAATTGCACGAGCAAACATCAGTATTAAAAAGCTAGGAGCATAGTATGCACCTAATGCCGCCAGTCCATATAAAGTTACACCGGTTAAGGCTACCGGCTTACGTCCAAAACGATCAGCAAGAGGGCCTGCAATTAATTGCCCCAAACCAACAGTAAGCATAAAAATAGCCACCGTTTGCTGTACTTGTTTTTCGCTCACTGAAAATTGCTCTGCAATAGTAGGAAAGGCAGGTAAATAAATATCAATGCCCATAGGACAAAAAATGACGAGTAACGCTAAGATCAGTAATAAAATTAAGTTTGGTTTAGCGGGCTGTGTTTGCATCAGGTCTCCTTTTGTCGGTATTTTAAGTGGCGACTGATGAAAAAGAAAGGGCTTATGACCGATGCATCAGACATGTTACCTACTTTTAACTTTATTATGATTATTTTTGTTTAAGTATCACACTTCTTTAAACTGATCCGATGTGTTAATTTGCTTTTTAAGCAAAGACAATGGAAAAACAATAATGAGTAATGAGTCTGCATTAATAAAAACGTGGCATAAATTTAAAAAGCTGCCGTTTGGTAACTGGCTGTTTAGTAAAGCCGTATGTTTTAAAGCGCCTTACTTTGGCTCTATGAAACCTACTATTTTAGATTTAAAAGCAGGGCACTGTAGTGCTGTGGTTAAAAACACACGCCGTGTACACAATCACATTGGCACTATTCACGCTATCGCACAATGTAATTTGGCTGAGCTGTGTGCGGGGGTGATGGTTGATGCAACGGTACCTTATAAAACCCATCGTTGGATCCCTAAGGGAATGACAGTACAGTACCTGGCTAAGGTAGACACAGACGTTACTGCTATCGCTGAGATTGACTTGCCTCATCAATGGATTGATAAAGAAGATTTAGTCGTACCGGTAAAGCTTTACAATACGCGTAACGAACTGGTTTTTACCGCAGACATAACCATGTATATAACACAGAAAAAGTAAGTGTATAAGCCGCTAACGGGATTTTAAAGAGGTGATTAATGGTTTAGCCAAACAGGCAGGCTAAACCATTATAAACTAATGTAGCTAGCTTTTAGCAGCAGGCTGCTTATTTACAAACGAAAGCCCACTGTCTTCATTATCAACAATGGCTTTTACATCGTGAACCGGTTTTGGCTTATCTTTAGTATGTTCAATGACTTCTTTTTCAAAGCGCTGCTTTAAACTACCTTCAATAATAGCACCTGCTTCTATGCTCAGGGTGTCGTGAAAAATATCGCCAAGTACATGAGCATTATTTTCAATTTTTACTTCACTTGCATTTAAAGAGCCTATAATTTTACCTTTAACAACAACACTACTTGCCTCAACAACGCCTTCAACAACACCTGAGGTGCCTATTACTAAATGTTCGGCTTTAATGTCACCGTCGATTCTTCCGTCGAGCTGCACTTCGCCTTGGCTTACTAAAGAGCCCGTTATACGCACATCGTTAGAAATGATTGAGGGAGTGTGACTCACTCGCTTAATGGATGAGTCTGTTTTTACTTGTTTATTTTTACCAAACACGAGAAAGCGCCTTTGTTATTTTTAGTGGATTGACATGCTTGTCGTCTATTAATACTTCATAGTGTAAATGAGTACTTGTACTTCTTCCGGTACTGCCCATTAAACCAATTATATCGTGCTTTGCAACAACCTGGCCTTTTTTTACTTTAATTTTGTTTAAGTGACCAAAGCGAGTCACAATACCGTTTTTATGCTCTAATTCGATAAAGTTACCATAACCGCCATTACGCCCTGCACGAAGAACAATGCCATCGGCAGGGGCAAAAATTTCTGTTTTATGCCACCCAGCTAAATCAATACCTTTATGAAAAGCGCGTCTTTTATTCATTGGGTCTTTTCTAAGCCCAAAATTACTAGAAATGTAATACTTAGCAGCAGGCAAAGGCAGAGTGTTTGGCAATGCCGTTAAAAAGCTCTCAAGCTGGTTTAACAGCAATAGCTTATCGGCAATAGCAAGAAAAGTACTTGGTATTTTACTTTCATCGAGTATATCTAGCGGGCCACCTTGCGCCGTTGTTTGTGTGCTTAATGTTAGATGTTGCGCCAGTACGTTCTCAAGAACCGTGCCTTGAAGCATTTCTATAATCGCATTGTGCCGTTGATTAATCAGCGCAGCCAATAACGTGAAATTAGTATCGTACTGCAGATTTAGCATGATATAGCGCTGCTCAAAACTGGTTAAACTGTTTTGTGCATGCTTATTTTGTGTTTTATCTTCTTCGAGCGGCTCATGAAATTCGCTTTCGTTCTCATTAATAGGAGAAGATTCAAGCTCACCCTCTAATTTTATTGCATCTTTACTTATAGAAGCTGGGAGTGATTCAATCATACCTTGTAATAAAGCTTGTTTTTGTTCTAGTTCAGCTAACTGCTCTTGTTGCAATGCGTAGCGTTGTTGCTGTTGCTTTACTTTTTGTTGCCATTGTACTTGCTTATCAAGCTGAGTTTGCTCGATATGAGAAATTTGGTGTGTTTGCATGTAAACACGGATACTCGAAATACTGATCCATGCAATAGCAATGAAAATAATAGCAAGCACAGAAACCTGTAACCAAGGCGCCAAAACAACATGCTTTACTTCACCATTTTGGCGAATAAGCAGCTGACGAGCTGGAAAATGCTTATGAAAGAAAGATTTTATAAATACAGGCATGTTACATATACACTGGCTATTAACGGATTTAAGATAGCAATTTGAACTAAAAAAGCCAGAAAAAAATTGTAACTTCGGCTTAATTAATAAAAAAGGGCGGCTTATTCAGCAACCCTTTCTTATTAGTTTATTGATTTTATGTATTAATTTGCTGGTAGTATGGTGCTCTCCACTGAGCCAAAGCCAATTCGTGCAAAGCCTTCTTTTTCACACCAGCCACGCATTATAACGTTGTCGCCGTCTTCCAAGAAGCTACGCTGTTCGCCGTTGCTTAAAGTTATTTTTTCTTTGCCACCACGAGAAAGCTCAAGTAATGAACCCGCTTCTTCGTGAGTAGGTCCTGATTGCGTGCCAGAGCCCAGCATATCGCCTGGCATAAAGTTACAACCGTTTACGGTATGGTGAGTTACCATTTGCGCTACAGTCCAGTATGAGTGCTTAAAGCTAGACTTAGACACTTGAGTTGGGTTGTAGCCTTCATCACGCATTTTTTGCGTTAGAATTTTAACATCCATTTGAATATCAAATGCGCCTTGATCACGGTTAGCCGTTGATTCTAAGTACTCTAGTGGCTGCGGATCGCTTTCATCACGCGTCCAACTTGTTCTGTATGGTGCAAGTGCTTCGGTGGTTACAATCCACGGAGACACGGTTGATGCGAAGTTTTTAGCTAAGAATGGACCCAGTGGTTGGTATTCCCATGCTTGTAAGTCACGTGCTGACCAATCGTTGAAAACACAAAAGCCGAATACATGCTTTTCAGCATTTTCAATTGCAATAGCATCGCCAAGCTCATTACCCTTACCTAGATAAATACCTAGTTCCAGTTCGTAGTCAAGGCGTTTACATGGGCCAAATGAAGGAACTTCTGCATCTGGCGCTTTAGTTTGTCCTTTAGGGCGATGAAACTGCTGTCCAGACACGCCAATAGACGATGAGCGACCATGATAACCAATCGGCACCCATTTGTAGTTTGGTAGTAAGGGGTTATCGGGACGGAATAAACTTCCTACGGCAGTCGCATGATAAATTGATGTATAAAAGTCAGTGTAATCGCCAATGCGACACGGTAGAGCAAATTCAATTTCGGTTTGTGGTATAAGCGCTTGTGCTAGTTGATCTTGATGAGCAGAGCCTTCACGTAATGCTTTAGACAGTGCTAAACGAAGCGCTGACCAATATTGCTCACCTAATCCCATAAACTCGTTCAAAGTCGGGTTACTTGCAGATGCAACGGCTGTTTGGGCGTCACCTGAAAAAATACCGAGTTCATTTACTTTTGCTAAATCAATAACCTGATCGCCAATGGCAACAGCACCACGAAAAGCTTCATTGCTATTTTTGCGACGTACTTCTGCAAAAGGTAGGTTTTGAATAGGGAAGTCACATTGTGCATCATTTGCTGATGCTACCCAGCTAGTTAAATTTATATCATGGGTTTCGTTAATTAAACTCATTACATTTCCTTTGGTTTAGTTGGTCGCGCTTATCAGTATAAATATCAATTTATTAAATAAGAATATAGCACCCGTTAATTTCATCTATTACTTAGCTATATGGTGATGAAAAGCGCGATTTAAACACACAGAGAGATAGTTTTACCTCTCAATTACGATTAAACGACAAAAAGCAGCGAAATACGCTGCTTTTTAAAGTTACTTTATTTGCTTATAAAACGCCGCGGCGTTCTTGATCTCGCTCGATTGATTCGAATAGCGCTTGGAAGTTACCTTCACCAAAGCCGCCATCATCAACTCGTTGAATCATTTCAATGAAGATAGGACCAAATAAGTTTTTAGAGAAAATTTGCAGTAAATAGCAATCTTCGCTTTGGCTATCAACAAGGATTTGATGTTCACGGATTTTTTCTTTGTCTTCTTTAACCCATGGAACACGGTCAAAAATAGTATCGTAGTACTCTGGAATAATATCTAAAGTAGCGATAGTCGATTTATCAAGTTTATCTAGTGAGCTTACTAAGTCGTCAGTTAAGAACGCTAAATGCTGCACACCTGGGCCATTGTATTCACCTAGGTATTCATCAATTTGGTTATTGTCGTTGCCTTTACCTTCATTGATTGGAATAGAGAAGGTGCCACATGGTGATTTTAATGCATATGAAAGCAGGGCTGTTTTTTGGCCCTTAATATCAAAGTAACGCACTTCGGTAAAACCAAACACGTCTTTGTAAAAGTTAGCCCATGTTTCCATAGTACCTTTATATACGTTGTTGGTTAGGTGGTCGATACGTAAGAAGCCTTTACTCTCTACTTTGTTTGGCTCGCTCAGATCTTCGAAATCATTATCGTAAATAGAGCCTTTATCTCCAAATTGTTCAATAAAGTAAATTAAGCTATCGCCAATGCCGTAAATAGCAGGGTACGGTAAGTCTTTATTAGCTGCATCAGTAGCTGGCTTAGCGCCGCGCTCAACCGCTGCTTCAAACGCTGCTTGAGCGTTCTCTACACGCCAGCCCATAGAACAAATTGCTGGGCCGTGGTTTTTAGCAAACTCAGCTGAAAAGCCGTCGCGTTCATTATTTAGTAAAAAATGAATATCGTTTTGGTTGTAATAAACAATGTCTTTACCTTTGAATTTTTTTAATTTTGAAAAACCAAAATCGGTAAACACTTTGTCCATGTAATCGGCATCGGGTGTTGCGTATTCAGTAAACTCAATACCAACCAAACCTAAAGGATTATTTACTTCACTCATTATAATTACTCCCGCAATTAAGCACTGCGATTATTAGTTATCGTATTGCCTGCATGATTAACTAGATTACTGCTTTGGGGAAGAGGGTGTTGTGATTTAGTAAATAGCGCGTGTGTAAATTTTACGGGACGGTTAGCAAAGCATGACATTTATTTACATACGAGCCTAGGTAAGTAAAAATTAGCTAGCTCGGATAATGTACGTGTTTTTTATGTATGTTACTGAATTTATTTGTTTTAAATTTAATTGCCCATCTGTTTTTTTAGTTCTTTCACACTAAAAAAAGAGTGGTTTTTGTATTCTATTGTTTACACTCAACCTGAGCGTAGCTGCTCACAACATTAACAAAGCAATAGATACTGAGGGTTTGATTCACTAACTTCATTTACTGTGTAGTATTACATTGTAACAATTAGGTTAGTTAGCCATAAAAATACCCCCTGCAGTTAGCTGCAGGGGGTATTTAATATCATTAGTCAAAGCGCATAATTACGCACTGTGATAAACCTAAATTATTGTGCTGGTGCGGTTTGTTCTAAACCTTGTTTTTCCCATACCTTAGCTTTGAAGCTCATCAGCACTAAGATGATACCTACACCGATACTAAATAATGCAATTTGTAAGTAAAGGTTAGGAATTTCTGCAACATTGTTAGGATCAAAGTTACCAGCAAGTAAGCCTGAAATTACGTTACCAATTGAGTATGTCAGTACAAATACACCCATCATTTGACCCGTATAGCGACGAGGAGATAATTTACTTACCGCACTCAATGCAACTGGGCTTAAACAAAGCTCACCCACTGTATGTAAGAAATACGTAGTAACCAGCCAGTAAGGAGCTACTTTTAAGCCTTCAGCTGCGTAATGCGCTGCCATAAACATAACTAAAAAGCCTGAAGCCATAATAACTAAGCCCAACGCACATTTTACGCTGTAAGTAGGCGAAACCATTTTCTTAGATAAATTAATCCAAAGAGCGGCAAAAAATGGTGATAGGGCAATAATAAATAGCGAGTTTAAAGATTGGAACCAAGTCGTTGGAATTTCAAATGTGCCAATAAGACGGTCTGTGTAGTCACGAGCAAATAGGTTTAATGAAGAACCCGCTTGTTCAAAGCCAGACCAAAAACACGCAGAAGCGACACAGACTAAAAATAGCGCCCACATTCTTTGCTTTTCAGCGTCGGTTAGTTTGCCTTTGAAATAAACAAGGCCAAAGTAAATGAAAAAGATAACAGTAAATACAACTGCTGTGTAACCTGCAACAATAGTCGGGTTAATAACTATAGCGCCTGTCATCGCAGCAGCAGTCACACTGGCAACAACAATTACAAACGCAGCAATACCGCCCCATGCGCGTGAAGCACCTTTAGGGCTTAATGGATTCGCAGGTAACGAGCTATGTTCTGGTAAGTTATTAAGTGTACGTTTGTATTGTATTAAACCAATAGCCATACCTACAGCAGCTGCACCAAATGCCCAGTGCCAGCCTACGTTTTCCATAAAGTAACCACAAACGTAGTAACCAATTAAAGAACCTAAGTTAATACCCATGTAGTAAATAGCGTAACCACCGTCACGGCGTTCATCTTCGTCAGTATAAAGCTGACCAACCATGGCACTGATATTAGGTTTAAGTAAACCAGTACCCGTTGCGACAAAGATTAAACCAATGAAAAAAGAATATTCATGCGGAACGGCTAAAATAATGTGGCCACACATGATGATGATACCGCCGTACCATACTGCTTTTTGACCACCAAATAATCTATCTGCTAACCAGCCACCAGGTAAACCTAAAAAGTATACTGAACCTGTGTATAAGCCATAAATTGCAGCAGCAGAAGCAACGGTAAATCCTAAGCCTTCTTGTTGTAAACTTGCTGTCATAAATAATACGAGCATAGCTCGCATACCGTAGTAACTCATTCGTTCCCACATTTCTGTGAAAAACAGGGTTGAAAGTCCTTTAGGGTGACCAAACCAGCCACTGTCAGAATTTGAACTCATATTTACTTCCTAATTCATTATTGTTTTGATGACCTTGTGGTTTTTTATTTAGCTAAATTGTTACTTCTAAAAAGTATAATAAATGCTCGATCATCAGTGTTTTTATGCAGCTAAGGTAATGGTTTGCTAAACGCAGCTATACGTTTAGGTAAGAGTCACACCCTTATCCTAGTTACAATTGCGCTTAAGTATACATAGACCTTTGTACGAGGGGAAGCGTTGAGCGCGCTATCACACATCCGTTATGTAATTGTTAAATACCAACACCTAAAGTTCTAGTTGTTGCACTAAACACCTAAACTTATCAAAAAAGATATTTAACAACACAGGTAACATTGTCTTTGCAAAGCTATCTTTTATCCGGTTTTAAGTTCTATTGAAAAAATATAAAACCGCTTTATTTACGGGGGGTTACAAGCATCAAGTTATTCAACAATCGTTAACCTTTACTACTTTATTTTAATAATCACCGTTTAGATTAAACATGAGCAAATATTAGCGCATGCACAGCAGTGATTAGCCCATTGCAGAATATAATTTATACAAAGTTAGTTTGGCTATATTTACATGTAATGACCCCCGACTTTTAGTGAGCAGCCAAGATTAAATATTTTAAGTGCTTGAAAAAGCGCTCTAGGGAGTAAAAAAACATTTTTCGTCCAAATTTCTTTACAATAAACTATGCTGATAATCATAGTTAGCGTATTATTCACGCCAATTAGTTTTTTCCTTACCTGAGGGTGTATGCGTTTAGATATTCACTGTGCAGACCGAGTTGGTATTGCTCAAGAGATTCTTAATATTTTAGTTAGCTACAATGTTGACTTGAAAGGAATTGAAGTCGACTCAGTTAATTGCCGTATGTATGTGAGTTTTCCTGAAATTGAATTTGAACAATTTCAAAAAATTATGCCTTCAATTCGATTGATCGATGGTGTACATGATGTACGTACCACCGCGTTTTTACCTTCTGAACGTGAGCACAATGAATTAAACACCTTATTAAGAGCACTGCCAGATGGTGTTATATCTATTGATGCTAAAGGCTGGGTGCGTTTGTGTAACGACGCGGCGTGTAAAGACTTACAGCTAACAGAAAAAGAAGTCATTGGCGCCAATATCAATAATTTACTTAAAGGTTTTAATTTTACCCGTTGGTTAGAAGGCAAAGAAGTACTTGGGCAAACTACCCGTGTAGAAGTGGCAGGTGAAGACTTTATTGCCGATATTTTACCTATTGCTGTACCACAAGGCAGTGAGGGGGATGTATTAGCGGGTGCGGTAATTAATATAAAATCGCAAAGCCGCCTAGGTCAGCAAGTGAGTGCGTTTAGACGCTATGGCCAAGAAAGCTTTGCGACAATTCACAATTTTAGTACGGCGATGCGTCGTGTTGTACGCGAAGCGCGTAAAATGGCGCAACTTGAAGCCCCTATTCTTATCACCGGTGAAACCGGCACAGGTAAAGAGTTATTAGCGCGAGCTTGTCACTATGCATCTAACCGCTCAGTAAAACCGTTTATTGCTTTATCGTGTGCCTCGTTACCAGATGATGTTGCCGAGTCAGAACTTTTTGGTTACGCCGGATATGAAGAAAATGCAGCGCCTAAACGCGGTGTACTTGAACAAGCGGATGGTGGAACAGTATTTTTAGATGAAGTGGGTGAAATGTCGACTCAGCTCCAAACTAAATTACTGCGCTTTTTACAAGACGGTACGTTTCGAAAAGTAGGCGACGAAAACGAAGTTAAAGTAAATGTTCGCATAGTTGCTGCTACCCAAAAAGATTTACCTGCAATGGTGCAAGAGGGCGTATTTAGAGAAGACTTATACTATCGCATTAATGTACTAACGTTAGAAATTGCACCACTGAGAGATCGTAAAGCCGATGTTGGCCCACTTGCCGAGCACTTTATTCAAAAATATGCGCAGCAAAATGGCCATACTGTGCCTGAGCTATCTGAAGAATGTTTAACGTTTTTACAAGATTACCCATGGCCAGGTAATGTGCGCCAATTAGAAAATGCTATTTACCGTGCGGTATCGTTGTTAGAAGACAGTGAATTGCGAGTTGAGCATTTACAACTGCCGACCTTTACTCATGATTTAGGCTATTTAGAGTCTGATTTTGAGGGCTCGCTTGATCAAGCGGTTAAGCGTTTTGAAGCTACCTTATTGCGTAAGCTTTATCCAGCTTATCCAAGTTCACGTCAGTTAGCTAAGCGCTTAGGGCTGAGTCATACAGCGGTAGCTAATAAACTACGTGATTACGGTATTAATCGTAAAACGGTTAAAGTTTAAAGATAGATATTAAAACAACCTTTCTTAGTGATTGACCCCTTGGTGTAAAAATACCCTAGGGGATCAATTGCTATGATACACTCACAAAAAACAAACTGGTAAGACCTCTACTGTGAACTTATATTTTAGACTGCTGCTATTATTTTTCAAAATTAAACGTAATCGTGATTATCAATCATTGTTAGACACGGTTGATATAGACTACAAAGCACTGCCAAGTGACTGTGATATTAATTTGCACTTAACTAATTCACGCTATTTAGCAATGATGGATTTATCGCGCACATGGATGACCGAGCGAGTTGGTTTACTAAAGCAAATAATGAAGCGTCGTTGGTTTCCTATTGTTAATGCAACCGCCATTACTTATATCCGTGATATTAAGCCTATGCAGCGCTTTACCATTAGTACCCGTTTAGTCGGCTGGGATCATAAATACTTTTATATTGAACAAAAATTTCATTCAGAGCGTGGCTTACATGCAATTGCCTATGTACGTGGCGTATTTAAAAGTAAAAAAGGGGTGGTAAGCGTTGAGCATATGCTGGAGGTTGCTGGTTTTGAAGGCGTAGCACCTATTTTACCGGCAGAAATAATTCATTGGAAAGAAATGCTTGAGCAAAAAAAAGTAAATAACTTACCTCGTTAATTACACGCAAAAAAAAAAGGCCTTACGGCCTTTTTAACACACACATAATCGTTATTAAAACGAGTATTTAAGACCAAACATAGCTACAACAGGGTCAAGTGACACGGTTGAAGTTAATGCTTTTGCGCCATTAGCATATACAGTCGCATCAGTATCAATATCCATGATAGATACCATAGCGTGTAGGCCCCATTTCTCATCAATCTTGTAGTTAGCACCTACTTGAGCAACAAAACCAAATGAATCATCTAGTTTTACTTCCACGTCGTCAGTATTTAAAGTTGCTTTAAGTGCTGCAGAAGGCTGCTCGTCAAAGAACGTCGTGTAGTTAATACCTACACCAACAAATGGACGAAGTGCGTAGCTGCTGTCTAAAAAGTGGTATTGTGCAACCAGTGATGGTGGTAAATGTTTAATGTCGGCAATTTTATTACCAGCTAAACCGCCTGTACCTTCTACATCATGAGAGAATGGCGTTGCTGCAATAAGCTCTAACACCCATTGGTCGTTAAATGCATAATCTACAGTAATACCTAACTGAGTATTTGAATCACCTTTTAAACCAAGAGTAGGTGCTTCGTTAATCTTTGAGCCATCGTTATCAGGGTTAACATTAATTGCGCCAACATTAACGCTAAAGTTAGCGTGTGCTGCAGGAGAAAGAGCTAGTAAAGAAGTAAGTATTGCAATGCTTAGTTTAGTTTTCATGTTGTTCTCCGTGAACTACTGTGTGACTATTTGTTGATTGAGGCTATTATCGCTCGAGTTTAAAAATAAAAACCTGTTCTAGATCAAAGTTTCAAAAGCGTATAAGTAAAGAGCCTCTATTTATTGATTTAGATTAAACTTTTACTTACTTAGTGCTCAAAAATTATTGACTGATCACTTAAATACCGGCCGTAAACGAAGTATTCAGAATATAATCAGCTAGTTTTGTTAAACTAAGTCTATGTTCACGGTTTAATAAAAGTAAGCGGCCTCATGACTCCCTCTGGTCAACTATTTCTTCAAGGCTCTATTGCCAAAGCGCTATTAAAATTAGGCATTCCTATTGTCCTCATTAATATTTTGCAGTCTGCTTATCAGCTTACAGATGCTTTTTGGGTTGGCCGGTTAGGGGCTGCGCAAGTGGCTGCTGTATCTATTAGTATGCCTGTCACATTTTTAGTTATTGCGATAGGTTCAGGATTTGCTATGGCTGGGGCGATTTTATCAGCCCAATACATGGGGGCAGGACAACAAGATAAGGTTAACCATGTTGCCGCGCAAACGGTGTTAATGGTGACATTAGTTGCACTATTACTTGGGTTACTAGGCTATGCATTATCACCTTATTTTTTAACCTTACTGGGGGTTGAAGCGGCCGTATATAGTGATGCGCTTAAGTTTATGCATGTATCTTTTATTGGCGTTATTTTTGTATTTATTTATGCCATGTTTCAATCGCTGATGCGGGGTATTGGGCAAACTAAGGTGCCGTTAATTATAGTCAGCACAACCGTGTTACTTAACTTTATACTCGATCCGTTATTCATATTTGGCTATGGTCGTTTTGAGGGGCTTGGTGTGATGGGCGCTGCGCTAGCAACATTGGTTACACAGAGCTTAGCGGCGCTTGCGGGCATCATTATATTTTTACGTGGTCGCCATGGTATTCAATTACAGCTAAAAAGCTTTTACCCCGACTGGCACTATATTAAGCGCGCTTTTTTCTTGGGAGCGCCAGGCTCTATTGAATTATCGACACGTGCATTTGGTTTGATCATCATGTCATTTCTAGTTGCCAGCTTTGGTACTACGACAATTGCTGCTTATGGTGTTGGCTCTAATATTTTGCAAATGGTGATGATCCCCGCTATGGGCTTATCAATGGCGGTATCAACCTTGGTTGGGCAAAATATGGGGGCTGGTAATATCAAGCGGGCTGAGCAGATCACTAAACTTGCTAGTGTGTGGGGCTTGTTAGGGCTCTCATGTGTTGGCGCCATTGCATATTTATATGCAGATTCATTAGTTGCATTTTTTATTCCTGACGATAATGACGTTATTACTAATGGGGCGCAGTTTATTCAAGTAATGTGCTTAAGTTGGGGTGGAATAGGGGTGCAACTTTGTATTGTTGCTGCTTTTCGTGCCTCAGGTAATATGCTCAATGCAATGGTTATCGCGTTATTATCACAATGTGTAGTGCAGTTCCCTGCCGCTTATATTCTTTCTAATCATACTGAGCTTGGCGATCAAGGCATTTGGTATTCTTTTGCAATTACTAACATAACCATCGCATTGATAGCATTTGCATGGTTTATGCGTGGCTCTTGGAAAAAAACCAAGTTAACTAAAGAAGATAAGCACATAGTGCAGGTTACACGAGAAACATTAATAGAAGAGGGCGCACGTTAGCTAGTAAATTCATAATGCGGTCATAAAAAGTCGTTGTAATAAATACACTGCTAAAACGAGGTGTGTTTATTATGACAAAAGCTATCAATACAAAAGCACAAGCGCCGTACTTAACTATTGCACAGTTAAAAACAGTGAGTCACTTACAAACTCTGATCCGATTTAAATCGATTACTCCTAATCCAGCTGGTGGCATTGAGTGGCTTGCGAACCACCTTACTGAGTTAGGCTTTAGTACAGAGCAATTTAGTTCTAATAATGTGACAAACTTAATTGCAAAAATAACCTTTGGGGCAGGCCCCGTGGTGGCATTTTCTGGCCATATTGATGTGGTACCCGCAACGCAAGGTGGCTGGTTAGCCGATCCGTTTGGTGGACACATAATTAACGATGCAATTTATGGGCGTGGTGCCGCCGATATGAAAGGAGGCATTGCCGCGATGCTTAGTGCAACGCAGACGTTAATAAACAGCGCGCAGCAAAAGCAGGGAACATTATTTTGGCTGATCACCTCAGATGAAGAAGGTGAGGCGGAGCATGGCTCTGTGTTGATTGCCAAGCGATTAGCACAACAGGGCGTTGTGCTTGATGGCTGTATTGTTGGAGAGCCAACCAGCCACCTGCAGGTAGGTGACACTATAAAAAATGGTCGACGTGGAGCCTTATCTGCGCGATTAGCTATTCAAGGAAAGGCTGGGCATGTAGCCTATCCTGAGAATACCATTAATGCTGCGCACATCAGTGCTGAAGTGGTTAATAGACTCACACAAATAGACTGGCCTTTAGATGAACTTAGTTCAAAAACAACGCTGCAAGTCACCGGTATTAATATTGATAATGTGCTAGATAACCTCGTGCCAGCTCAGTGTGATATTACTTTTAATATTCGCTATAGCCATGGGTATAAAAGTAAACATGTTAAGCAACGTGTGTTTGCTGCACTGAAGGATTTCAGCGAGCATTTGGTTATACAGTGGGAGCGTCCATGTGAACCCTATTATACAAGCCATAAGATTGAGAGTTGCTTACTCGCTCAGTTAGAGCAGGCAATTTTTAAAGTGACGGGGAATTATCCTTTATTAAGCACCAGTGGTGGGACGTCGGACGGACGATTTTTTGCACAGCAAAAAACACAAGTCATAGAGTGTGGGGTACGAAACCATAGCATTCATCAGGTTAATGAACATGTACCGATTTGCGACTTGTTAGAAATAGAAAAGATTTATACGCAATTACTCGATGGTATTTTTACTCAGCCTTGAAGTATTAATAACTATTAAAGCGCCGCTTAATGCCGCTTTAATAGTTATTCGATTAAGGGTTAACGCTTTAACTTGCTGATGCTGATTTATCAGTACCCAAGTAGCGCTTTGCTTTGCTTGGTTTTACTTTTTCAAGATCAACCAATACTAGGCCATCAATACAATTATTGAATTGTGGATCAATACTAAAGCTTAAAAATTTAACACCATTTGGTTCGCATAGCTCTGTATATTGTTTAAATAGTGTGGGTACATGCGTGCCCATGTTAGCGAGTATGTGTTTAAGCTCTACAAAATCTTCTTTTATATTATTACCCTCGAACAAGTTAGTGCACTGAGTTTGCTGATCAGGTGTGTGACGAAAAGCATTGTTAGGCGTTGCGAGTGATTTTTCACAGCCATAATAGTGCTGATAATAATGCACTAATAAAGACTTTGCCTGCTCAGGTAGTGCGTTTGACACACTCACCGCACCAAATAAGTAACGGTATTGAGGGTAGCGATTTATAAAAGCGCCAATACCATACCATAAGTAGTCGAGACTTTTTCTGCCCCAATATTTAGGTTGTACAAAGCTTCGGCCTAGCTCTATGCCTTGTTTAAAATAAGGATTCATATCTTGGGTATAATTAAATAGGCTATCGGTATAAAGCCCACTTTGTGAGTGTTGTTCAATCACATCCTGTGCACAAGCTAATCGGTAAGCACCCACCAACTCTAGTGCATGTTCATCCCACAATACTAAGTGCTGATAGTGCATATCGTATTTATCTATGTCTCGGCGGTTTCCACTACCTTCACCTACAGCCCGAAAAGCGATTTCTCGTAAGCGGCCCAGTTCACGAAATAAGGGAGAGCTTCCTTGGTATTGGTACAAATAAATCACCATGCCATCACTGGTTTTACCTAAATGTTCGCAGCATTCTATGGCTTTTTTTAATTCTTTTTTACATTCAGGAGAGGCGATCGGAGCATGAGTTTTTAATGGTAGCGTTTTTTTTGTGGTTAAACGGTATAGTTGCTTACGGATTAGCTCAACCACTTCTTTGTCTTTTAAGTCTGGGATTAAATAAGACTCAGGGGCAATAGAAGCGCCAATTTCAAACTCGAGTGATTTTTGACGTTGCTTAAACATTTCTTTTACCAGTAACAAGCTAGCCAGTGGTTTATAAAGCATTGATGCGCCGTAAAACAGCGGGCTATTTCTGGCTTTAATATAAATAGGCAAAATAGGGCTGTTAGCCTTTTTTGCAATGCGTAAAAAGCCACTGTTCCATTTGCAGTCTTTTATACCCGTAGGACGAAGTCGAGAAACTTCACCGGCAGGGAAAATAAGTAACGCTCCTTCATTTTTTAAGTGCTGGTGGATATTACTCAGCTCTTGTTTTTTACTTTGCCCTGATAGGTTATCAACGGGTAGTAATAACGAATGCATGGCGTCAACGGTCATTAACATACGGTTAGCCACCACTTTTAAATCGGAACGCACTGTTGATAACACATTAATTAATGCAAGTGCATCTAAGGATCCGATAGGGTGGTTTGCAATAATGACAATTTTCCCTTCACTGGGAATGTTTTCTATTTGCTTAGCTTTGTAGCGAGTTTCAAAGTCAAGTTCATCAAGCACTTGCTCTACAAATTCTATTCCTTGAAGGTGGGGATAGGCAGTTGCAAAGTTTGTAAATTCTTGTTCATGTAATAAGTAGCTAAGACTTTTCTTTACCATTTTTTTTATTTTAAATGAGTTAGTTAACTGTGGTAAATTGGTTGCTATTACTTTATCTACACTGATCATACGCACCTCTTTTTTTATACTAGGCTAAGGCCAATATGTTTAGCTTAGAGTGCGGATATGACAATACGCGGTCAGTTGTGTGACTTTTTAAAACCGTTTACCTACTATTGAATTGAACCGTACCAGTACTACTATTTAGGGTTACTTTTTAAGGAATCATCATGTCAGTTTTAGTCGCGATTACCGGTCGAGATAACACAAAATTAATTGCAAAAATGCAATCACAATTACCCAACATTCAAATTGAGCAGCTTGATGACTGCAAAGATTTTGCAGGTGTGGAATTTGTACTGGCTTGGAATGCGCCCGCGTCTTTATGGCCAAAGTTATTAAATTTGAAAGCGGTGTCATCGTTTGGTGCTGGGGTTGATAGTATCGATTTAAGTTTACTACCTGCACATGTTGAAGTGGTGCGGATTGTCGATAAACAGTTAGCCAACGACATGGCTGAATATGTACTTACTCATGTATTAGCGCAAAAATTGCGATTAAAAGAATATTTCTTAAAACAACAGCAAAGTGAATGGAAGCCCAAAAGAGCGTATAGGCACGATCGAGTCAGTATTTTAGGGTTTGGCGAATTAGGCCAAGCATGCGCCCAAAGGTTGGCTAATAATGGCTTTAAAGTTAATGCTTGGAGCCGAAGCCCTAAAACATCAACGATAGCAGCACTCTACCATGGTGATCAGGGACTAAATGATATGTTAGTGAATACAGATTATTTAATCTGTCTATTGCCACTTACTAGCAATACCAAAGGTATTATTAATCAACAGTTGCTTAAGCAACTTCCTGAGCACGCCGTGTTAATTAATGTGGCCCGAGGTGAGCATGTCGTTGAAGCTGATTTGCTCGATGCGCTCAATAACGCACGTTTACTAGCAGCAACGCTTGATGTATTTGCCAGTGAGCCACAACCAAGCAAACACCCTTATTGGCAACACCCAAATATTACTTTAACGCCGCACTGTGCTGCGTTGTCAGATCTAGATAGTGTTATTGAGCAAATAGCAGAAAACATTTTGCGTTTGAAAGCGAGACAACCATTAATAAATTGTATTAATAAGCAGCAAGGTTATTAATTTAGAGTTATTGGCCTTCAAGGATTAAAATTTGTTTAATTTTTAACAGAAACAGCTTGTTAACATTTGTAATTTTTACTATTGTTAAAAGCTGTTCTAACAAAAATAATAAATAGGATGAATTATGAAACCCAATCAAGGGGGCGCAAAAATTAGCATTGTGGTTGTATCTATCATTATTTTAGGAATATCTGCGTGGTTTAATCAAGCTAATGCAGCAGCGTTGATGCTTAACTAACCCTTATTAGCACAGCAAGATTTAACTGCGCTTGCTGTGAATTTCTCTGTTTTGATGCTTTTTATCATCACTCTTCTTTAGTAAGACATATGTTGCCCCACTTCCTCCATGCTGCCTGAGTGCAGTATGAAATGCTAAAACACAAGGAATTGTTTGCAGCCACTGATTTACGTAACTTTTTAAAATCCCCGGTTTGGCTTTATTTTTAATACCTATTCCATGACGAACAAGAACCATTCTTATATTGCGCTGGTGGCAATCTTTAATAAAGGCAAGCAACGAAGCATGGGCATTTTTCAAAAGTTGCCCGTGTAAATCTAATGTCGCATCGAGCTGATATTTAGCTAATCTTACGTTTTTAAAAACCGGGCTTTGCACGCCATCCCGTTTAAAACTTAATATGGCGAGTGGGTCGAGCAATTCTAGTGGTTCATCTAACGAATTAAATTGTTCACTGCTTAAATTTAATTGTGCCGCTTTGTTTTTTTCTTG
This sequence comes from Pseudoalteromonas sp. Scap03, assembly GCF_013393115.1. Lineage (GTDB taxonomy): Bacteria > Pseudomonadota > Gammaproteobacteria > Enterobacterales > Alteromonadaceae > Pseudoalteromonas. The sequence continues at coordinate 1,878,641 of NZ_VDEU01000001.1, forward strand.
CTGAGCGATAACTGTTTTATGGTTTTTAGGTGGCAATGTCACTGTATCGTGACTGATAGGGGTAACATCTTCCATGGAGGATAAGAATAAATCGAAATCTGACAACGGCATGGGCTTATCTCAAAATAGGCAAGGGTCTGTTGACCTTTGCGGATTAAAATTTGTTCAAACTAGGGGTGGTTTAATCGCGGCGCGAGGTTTGTAACCTAGTGGGCTAAGTAAAAACCGAGCAACAAAGAGTAAATCGCCCTTAGGTAGAACCCAAAGGGCAGCGCCTGTTTGGCATTGATGCTGCGTTATCACCTATTTATGGGGAATAACCACACCACATAGGCTCTGCCTTGCCTAAATACCAAACAGACTGCTGAAAATTTAACCTTGAAAGGTCAACAGACCCAATACGAGATAAATTTTAACTTAGTTCAAACTAAGACCCAAGATTTTTAAAGCTGTAGAATAAAAAAAGCCCAGAAAAACTGGGCTATAAAATATTCTAAGGGGAAGTAATTAGTGCTGAGATACAGTAAATTGTCCAAAAGTATAAACTTTAAACAAATAAAATGTGTTGATCAAAACTAAACTCATATTTGAAATAATACTCGACGACATAAGATCTAAGCTAAATGATAAGAATAACAAACCACAAGCACTAATCGCTGCAACGCGAAGCAGTGTCAGTTGGTTAATAAAGAATGCACCTAAACCTAGTGCAAGTAGTAATGTATTTAAAAGCCAATCTAGCTCGTTTAGCATGGTCGTTTCAATAGTTCAGTTGTTGAAAAAAGGAGCGCCATTATGTTGATCTTTTGCACAGCTTTCAACCAAGTAATTTTAAATTTTCAGATTAGTTTTTTTAATGTTAAAAGTAAGTAAGCAATACTGAAAATATTCCTTTCTCAGCAATAATTCGATATTTTTGGCAGCTCTGCGGTTGCTGTAAATCAATACATAGGTAAAGGGTTCTATGCTCCTTATCCAGTCGCGGGTGTAGGGTTGAGTCCAGTAGTTTTGGTTCGCTTGAAAACAACCCTGGCCAATACACACTTTGGCTTACCATAGATGATTTTTTATAAGTAAGTAAACTCGGCTTTGGTATTAAAACAAGTATAAATAATAATATCGCGAAAATAAAAAGCAGGGTCAACTTGATGCCACACTTTGCGCTACTTGAGTGTAGTTTTAATTGTGAGCCAGTGTTTGCAAGCTTATTACTGGATCTTTGTTTAACAGTAGCGGCTTTATTTTTTTTGCGGCGACTTTTTTTTGTGGTTTTCGACATAAAGCAAATCTGGCCTTTTTAGCTTAGCCCTCTATAATAAAGTAAATATTTGTATTTTAAGCAAATCACCAACTTCGCAGACATGGCTTTAGCCTATAAGGATTGTATATGAATACGCAGCTATCTATTTTAATAGTTGACGATGTTAGCACTGTGCGTAGCTTTCTAAGTCAAACATTAATGCATTTAGGGATAGAGAATGTAAAAGAAGCGTCAACGGCCGCGCAGTGTATTAGCGAGTGTCGCGCAGCCAATTTTAATATTATATTTTTAGACATAGAACTACCTGATGGCGATGGTAAAGAACTTATTGCGCAAATTAATGAGTTATCACCAGAGACAAACGTGGTGATGGTGTCGGCTCATTCAGGCGTTGAAAATGTGAAGGATGCGATAGAAAGAGGGGCAAAAGGGTTTGTGGTTAAACCATTTTCACCAAAGAAAATTGCGGCGATGTTGAAAAAGTTTTATCCAGAGCTTGATAACGTTTAAGAGGCGTATTTATTTTGGGCAAAAAAAAACCGGCAAAAGCCGGTTTTTTTAATCTTGCAAAAACAAATTATAGCGCTTTAATTTTAGCAGCTAAACGGCTCTTATGACGAGCAGCTTTGTTTTTGTGGATTAGACCCTTAGTTGCGTAACGGTCTAGGATAGGTGTAGCAACAGAAAAAGCTTGCTGTGCAGCTTCTTTATCGCCAGCTTCAATAGCTACGATTACTTTTTTGAAGTAAGTACGCATCATTGAACGACGGCTTGCGTTGTGCTGACGGTTTTTTTCGCTTGTGATAGCGCGTTTTTTTGCAGACTTGATGTTAGCCAAGGTTTGCTCCTAACAATCTTAAATAAAGCTTAAATTAAAGGCCGTGGAATATGCCTGTTTTTATCATGAATGTCAATTTAATTTTAACAATTCAAGAAAAACTGCTCCTTATAACGAACATCAATTTGCCGCTTTAGCAGTTAATAGCGCTATTGTAACAAAGCAAGGGGTTCCAGCCTAGTGCTTTAAAGCGATTTATAAAAAAGACTATGGCATAATTAACTTAATTGCTGGTTTTTAATATGGATTTATAGTGTCAAAAGGTTTGTTTCGTTCTGGGATGATTGTAAGTGCAATGACAATGATCTCGCGTATTTTAGGGCTAGTACGAGATGCCGTCGTGGCTAATCTGTTGGGCGCAGGCGCTGCGGCCGATGTATTTTTATTTGCTAACCGTATTCCTAATTTTTTACGCCGTTTATTTGCCGAAGGGGCTTTTGCGCAAGCATTTGTACCGGTATTAAGTGAAATTAAACAGCAGCAAGGCGATGAGAAGGTCAGAATATTTGTTGCCCAAGCCGCCGGCACGTTAGGCACTATTTTACTGATAGTGACACTTTTTGGTGTAATAGCATCACCTGTTATTGCTGCATTATTTGGTACTGGTTGGTTTATTGATTGGTGGCAAGGGGGGCCTGACGCAGAAAAGTTTGAGCTTGCCAGTTCGCTATTAAAACTTACTTTTCCTTATTTGTTTTTTGTAAGCCTTGTGGCGCTCAGTGGCGCGGTGATGAACGTTTATAATCGTTTTGCCGTTGCGGCTTTTACCCCGGTGTTACTCAATGTATCCATCATTAGTTGTGCCATTTTATTACACGACCAATTTTCTGTAGGCGCTTATGCATTAGCCGTTGGCGTGTTTTTAGGAGGCGTGGTACAGCTATTATTTCAACTGCCGTTTTTGTATAAAGCAAAAATGCTAGCGCGCCCGCGCTGGGGTTGGCAAGATGAAAATGTGAAAAAAGTACGCAAGTTAATGCTTCCAGCCTTATTTGGTGTATCAATTAGTCAAATTAATTTGCTGCTCGATACAGTAATAGCCTCGTTATTGATGACGGGCTCTATCGCTTGGCTATATTACTCAGATAGACTGATTGAATTTCCACTTGGTTTATTTGGCATCGGTATTGCGACGGTTATTTTACCTGCGTTGTCAAAATTACACAGCAGTAAAAAAAGTAGCGACTTTCAACATACCCTAGATTGGGGAGTGAGGTTTGTGATTTTTTTAGGGCTTCCAGCAATGATAGGATTGATGATTATAAGCCCGCTTATTATTACCGTGCTGTTTGATCATGGCGCTTTTAAAGAAGCGGGTATTGATCATGTTAAGGCGGTGAGCTTAGGGGTGGTTGCCTACTCAGTGGGATTAGTCAGCTTTATGTTAATTAAAGTGCTCGCGCCTGGGTTTTATTCTCGCCAAGATACTAAAACACCGGTACGCATTGGTATTATTACTTTGGTACTAAATATGGTGTTTAATATTATGCTGGCCCCATTTATTGGCTATTTAGGTTTGGCACTGGCAACCTCAATGTCGGCAAGTTGTAATGCCTACTTACTGTATCGACAGCTTAAAAAAGAGAATGTTTATCAGTTTTCCAGCATGAGTGGCTACTTCACTTTGAAGTGTTTGTTGGCAAGTATAACAATGGGCGCATTGGTTTGGTTTACCAGTAGGCAATATGACTGGGTTAGTTGGCACTTTAGCGAACAAGTTATGTTATTGGTTGTGTTATTAATTATTGCGATTGTTAGTTACTTTTTTATGTTGTTTTTGATGGGTGTTAGACTAAATACGATAAAAAGTGTAGCAATTACTGAATCAAATTAAAAAAAAGATTATAATCGGACACTCTGCGGCCCGAGGTCGCATTTTATCGCTCGCTGAAAAAGGCATTAGGTGGCATGGAGCTAATTAGAGGTATACACAATATACGCCCACAACACTTTGGTTGTGTGCTGACCATTGGTAATTTTGATGGTGTTCATTTGGGTCATGCTGCCGTATTAAAAGGGCTTTTAGCTGATGCAAAAGAAAATAATTTACCCAGCACCGTAATGTTATTTGAGCCTCAGCCACAGGAGTTTTTTGCAAAAAATAACGCTCCGGCTAGGCTGACTCGACTGCGTGATAAACTTCGTCTATTGAGTAACTTAGGAATTGAACGCGTTATTTGTATTAGCTTTAATCAGGCTTTTGCAAACATGCATGCTGAGCAGTTTGTTAGCGATATTTTAATTAAAAAGCTGGGCGTTAAAGCATTAACGGTTGGTGATGATTTTAGGTTTGGTAAACAGCGCCAAGGTAACTTTAGTCTATTGGCAACTATGGGCACCCAAGTGGGAATGAGTGTTAAAAGCACTGCCAGCTTTAGGCAATTAAATGCTAGAGTAAGCAGTACCTTGATACGAGAAGCACTTGCTGAAGGTGACCTAGTTAGTGCAAAAGTTATGCTTGGGCATAATTATGCAATATCTGGACGTGTTATTCATGGCTGGAAAAAAGGCCGCGAACTGGGTTTTAGAACGGCAAATATTGCGCTAAAACGTCAAGTTTGTCCGGTCAATGGTGTATTTGCGGTTCAAGTGATGATCGCAGGAAAGCAAGTTTTTGGGGTGGCTAACATTGGAAACAAACCCACGTTTAATGGAACTCGTGCCTTATTGGAAGTTCATCTTTTTGATTTTGCACAAGATATTTATGGACAATTTATGCATGTGGAGTTAATTGAAAAGCTCCGCAATGAGAAAAAATTCGAGACATTAACACAACTGACGGCACAAATAGCAACCGATGTTGCCGCCGCTAAGCAGTGTTTTGGTTTAAATTAGGTAGCCGATAGAAACGGAAAGTAGGATTAATGAGCGACTACAAACATACTTTGAATTTACCGGAAACAATGTTTCCAATGCGTGGCAATTTGGCACAACGTGAACCAAAAATGCTTAAAGCATGGTATGAAGACGACCTATACGGTCAAATTCGCAGCGCGAAGAAAGGTAAAAAAACTTTCATTTTGCATGACGGCCCTCCGTATGCAAACGGCGATATCCATTTAGGCCACTCAGTAAATAAAATATTAAAAGATATTATTGTTAAGTCTAAAACTTTATCAGACTTTGATGCGCCATACGTACCAGGTTGGGACTGTCATGGTTTACCAATCGAGTTAATGGTTGAGAAAAAAGTTGGTAAACCCGGTGTTAAGGTAACTGCGGCAGAGTTTCGTGAGAAATGTCGTGCCTATGCTAAAAAGCAAGTGGAAGGCCAAAAAGTAGACTTTAAACGTTTAGGCGTTTTTGGTGATTGGGATAAACCTTACCTAACAATGAACTTCGACTTTGAAGCTAATGCCATCCGTGTACTGGGCCGCATTATAAAAAATGGTCACCTTCATAAAGGTGCTAAGCCTGTGCATTGGTGTACAGATTGTGGTTCAGCATTAGCTGAGGCCGAAGTTGAATACCAAGATAAACAATCTCCAGCTATTGATGTACGTTTTACTTTTACAGATCAAGATGCGGTAGTTAATGCGTTTGATTTAGCGGCTGGCCATACAGGAACAGGTAGCGTAGGAACCGTCATTTGGACTACGACACCATGGACTTTGCCTGCAAACCGTGCGGTAGCTGTACATGCTGATTTAGAATACGCGCTAGTACAAGTAGAAGATGAAGGCGTTCAGCAACGTCTTATTATAGGTTCTGAGCTGGTTAAAGATGCGATGGATCGTTTTGGTTTTAACCATTTCCATATCCTTGGCTATGTTAAAGGCGCAGCACTTGAAAACTTAACCGTAGCACACCCTTTTTACGACTTTAATGTTCCTGTTATTGTTGCTGAGCACGTAACAACAGATTCTGGTACGGGCATCGTGCATACTGCACCAGGTCATGGTCAAGAAGATTTCGTGGCTGGTCTTGAGTACAACCTTGAAGTAGCTAACCCTGTTGGCGCAAATGGTGTGTACTTACCTGATACTGAATTATTTGCCGGTCAACATGTGTTTAAAGCCAATGCGAGTGTAATTGAGGTATTAAAAGAAAATAATGCCCTAATGCATCACCATGCATTAACGCACAGTTACCCACATTGTTGGCGCCATAAAACGCCTATTATTTTCCGTGCCACACCACAATGGTTTGTTAGCATGGATCAGGCTAACTTGCGCCAAGATTCACTGGCTGAAATTAAAAATACTCAGTGGTTACCTGAATGGGGCGAAAGCCGTATTGCTAACATGGTTGAAGGCCGCCCTGATTGGTGTATTTCACGCCAACGTACTTGGGGTGTACCTATTGCGCTGTTTGTTGATAAAGACACGGGTGCATTACACCCAAATACTCAAGAGCTGATTGAGCAAGCAGCAGCGCTTGTTGAAAAGTCAGGTATTCAAGCTTGGTATGACTTAGACCCAGCTACTTTACTAGGTGAAGAAGACGCACAACAATACATGAAAGTGCAAGACACACTCGATGTGTGGTTTGATTCAGGTGTAACTCATGCCTGTGTTGTTGATGCGCGTGAAGATTTAACCGGTCCTGCTGATTTATACCTAGAGGGTTCAGATCAACACCGTGGTTGGTTTATGTCATCAATGATGACCTCTGTGGCAATTAATGGTCATGCACCTTACAAGCAAGTACTTACGCATGGCTTTACGGTTGATGAAAACGGCCGCAAAATGTCTAAGTCATTAGGCAATGTTATTTCACCACAAAATGTGATGAATAAACTAGGTGCTGATATTTTACGTTTATGGGTAGCATCAACTGATTACACGGCAGAAATGACGGTATCAGATGAAATATTCAAACGTTCAGCAGATCGCTACCGTCGTATTCGTAACACTAGCCGTTACTTACTTGCTAACCTTAGCGGTTTTGATCCAAAAACAGATCAAGTTGCTATTGATGATATGGTTGAGCTTGATAAGTGGATTGTAGGGCGTGCTGCACAGTTACAAGATGACATTTTAGCGGCGTACGATAGCTACCAAATGCTATTAGTGACGCAAAAGCTAATGAACTTCTGTACCGGCGAGTTAGGCTCGTTCTACTTAGACGTTATAAAAGATCGTCAGTACACGGCAAAAAGTGACAGTCATGCACGTCGTTCTTGTCAAACTGCGCTGTACCACATTGCTGAAGCGATGACGCGTTGGATGGCACCAATCATGAGCTTTACAGCACAAGAAATTTGGGAAGCACTTCCAGGTGAGCGCAGTGACTATGTATTTACTTCAACTTGGTATGAGGGCTTACAAGCACCAACTACGACCAAGTTTAGTAATGAAGATTGGCAAGCTATTTTAAATGTGCGTGACGAAGTGAACCGTCTGCTAGAAGCTGCACGTAAAGAAGAAGTGATTGGCGCTACGTTGCAAGCAACGGTTAACCTGTTTGCAAGTAAAGAACTTGCTGCAAAACTGGTTGCACTAGGTGATGAACTTCGCTTTGTGTTACTCACTTCAGCTGTAAATGTTACTGAAGTAGAGAGCCAGCCTGCAGATTCACAAGCAACCGAAATTGAAGGTTTATACATTAGCGTATCAGCAACTGATGCTAAAAAGTGTGAGCGCTGTTGGCATTATAGTGAAGATGTAGGTATTGAACCTGCGCACCCTGAAATCTGTGGTCGTTGTGTTAGTAACGTTGACGGTGAAGGTGAAAAGCGTCAATTCGCTTAGGAGTTGTTTTTAGTGAGCAAACTAGCCCAAAAAAGTGGTTTAGTGTGGCTTTGGTTGAGTCTATTACTACTAGTAATAGACTTTGCCAGTAAAACACTGGTTGTAAACACCATGGCCTATGGTGAGTCAATTAATCTACTGCCTGTTTTTAGTATCACTTATGTACATAATTACGGTGCAGCTTACAGCTTTTTAAGCGAAGCGGGTGGCTGGCAACGTTGGTTTTTAAGTGTAATAGCAATTGCAATTAGTTGTTTGTTGGTATGGTGGTTAAAGCGCCTTCCTGCGTCTAATAAAGTATTGTGCGGTGCATACTCGTTAGTGTTAGCGGGTGCTATTGGTAACTTATACGACCGTGTTGCTTATGGTTACGTTATTGACTTTTTACATGTGTTTTACGAAGACTCACATTTCCCCGTATTTAATATTGCAGATTGTGCTATTTGTGTAGGCGCTGCGTTATTACTATTTGACGCCTTTACAGGCGAAGAACCAAAGGAGCATAAAGCATGAGCCAAGCTGTAATTGGTGAAAACTCAGACGTTATTTTTCATTTTTCTATTAAACTAGAAGATGGCTCTGCCGCTGACTCAACAAAAGTGCATAACAAACCTGCCAAGCTCACTATGGGTGATGGCAGTTTAACCGCTAACTTTGAAAAATGTTTGCTTGGCCTAACTGCGGGTGAAAGCAAAACATTTGAGCTTGAGCCTGAGGATGCCTTTGGTCAACCCAATCCAGATAATATTTATTATGTAGATCGTAGTAAGTTTGGTGCAGAAACACCGGCTAAAGTAGGTGCGATTATTGCGTTCACTCAACCTGATGGTACTGAACTTCCGGGTTTGGTTCGTGAAGTGCAAGGTGAGTCAGTTACTATCGATTTTAATCACCCATTAGCGGGTCAGCGTTTAACGTTTGAGGTTGATATTATTGAGGTGCAAGGCTAATGGAAATATTATTAGCTAATCCACGAGGCTTTTGCGCCGGTGTTGACCGCGCAATTAGTATTGTTGAGCGCGCTTTAGATATTTTTGAAAAGCCAATCTATGTGCGTCACGAAGTGGTGCATAACCGTTATGTGGTTGATGGTTTAAAAAATCGCGGCGCCGTATTTGTTGAAGAACTTGATCAGGTTCCTGACGATAGTATTGTTATTTTCAGTGCTCATGGTGTATCTCAAGCTGTTCGTGCAGAAGCTAAACGCAGAGAGTTAAAAGTATTTGATGCAACCTGCCCATTAGTGACTAAAGTGCATATGGAAGTAACCCGTGCTAGTAGAAAAGGCATTGAATGCATTTTAATTGGTCACCACGGACACCCTGAAGTTGAGGGTACCATGGGTCAATACGATAACCAGCAAGGTGGAATTTATCTTGTTGAAACAGTCGATGATGTATTAAAGCTTGATGTAAAAAATGCGGATAATCTTTTTTACTGCAGCCAAACAACTCTATCAGTAGATGACACTGCCGATGTGATTGATGCTTTACGTAGTAAATTTCCCACAATTGATGGTCCACGTAAAGATGATATTTGCTATGCAACACAAAACCGCCAAGATGCGGTTCGTGATTTAGCTGATAAAGTGAATGTGTTATTAGTTGTGGGTGCTAAAAATAGCTCTAACTCTAATCGTTTACGGGAACTTGCCGATAAAATGGGTACACAAGCCTACTTAATAGATGATGCTAGTAATGTTGAAGCATCATGGTTTGATGGTATCAACAGTGTAGGTGTGACTGCCGGTGCATCAGCTCCTGAAGTATTAGTTCAGCAAGTCATTACACGCTTAAAAGAGCTTGGTGGCAAACAAGTAACAGAAAACCCAGGTGAAGAAGAAAACATTGTTTTTGCTGTGCCAGTAGAGCTGCGTTAGTCTATTAATAGATAAAAGGAGGGTCGAATGAGTAAGCAACTGACACCAGATGCACTACTTTTTTCGGCCCTTTTTAATGAGCGTGGTGTACTTGCATCCCTCATAGTAACCCAAGTCGTGGCTATTATTTTAGCTTTTGCTCCTAATGCTGGCGGTGACATATGGCTGCATTTGGGAGAGATTAGTTTATTTCTCCATGTAACCGTATTAGTAAGCACCTCTTTTATATATATTTGTCGCCGATTTCTTGCAAAACAGCCTCAGTTTATTCAGCTTAGTTTTTTTATTGCTGTATATAGTTTGAGTACTGCTTTATTTAGTCTGGCTTTTTCTTATATTGCTTTTGATATAGAAAACGAAGAACAACTTACGTTTTTTGTGTTACGTAATTGCATTATTGTATTTTTGCTTACCTTACTTTTTGTACAATTTTTGCTTATTCATTTTGAAAAAGAGCAGCAAGCCAAAGCACTCTCTCGTGCAGAGCTTGATGCTTTGCAGGCGCGGATCAGACCCCATTTTTTATATAATAGTTTGAATACGGCAGCAGAATTAACGCATCATGATGTTGAGGCTGCAGAGCATGCTATTTTAGCATTAGCGGCGCTTTCGCAGGCTGCAATGCGGTCAGGGCAAAGTGTATTACTCAGTGATGAAATAGTATTAACTAAACAATATATTGCTCTTGAGTCATGGCGTTTTGCTGAGCGCTTACAGGTTAAGTGGTCATTACCAGAAAATCTCCCTGCGCTCTATATTCCATATCTAACATTACAACCTTTGGTAGAGAACGCAGTATGCCATGGTGTAGAGCCCAGCCAAAGTGGTGCTACCATTAGTATTGAGCTGCATGTTACAACACATTATTTAACCTTGATTGTGACTAACCCTGTACCTATTGAAGCCGCTAATACTAGAGAGCATAACGGTATGGCAATTGATAATATCCGTTCTCGTTTAAGTATTTATTATAAAGATCAGGCGCAACTGACAATAACTAACAAAGAAAATAAATTTAGAGTTAAAGTGGTTATTCCAAAACAAACAGAGCACATGTTATGAATGCACTGATTGTAGATGATGAGCCTTTAGCCAGAGCACGCTTAAAACGTTTACTTAGTCAGAGCCATACATCTATTCAAGTGCAAGGTGAGGCCGGTAATGGCAATGACGCTTTAATAAAAATAAAAAAACTTCAGCCTGATTTAGTGTTTTTAGATGTTGATATGCCAGGCTTAAATGGCATCGAAGTGGCCAATCAACTCAATAGCTTTGCGGTTCCGCCGGCAATTATTTTTATAACTGCTCACCCTGAGCATGCACTTGATGCGTTGCAACTAAATGCAGCAGGGTATTTGGTAAAACCTATATCAGTAAAAAGTTTGCAACATGCATTACAACAGCTAGGACGTTTAAACAGAGTACATCTGCAACAGCAACAAACAGAAAAAGTAACGTATCAACTGGCTGGCACTATCAGAAGTGTTGAAATAGAGAGTATTTTTTATTTTAACGCAGAGGAAAAGTATACCAAGGTTGTGTTTGATCAAGGGGAAGCTTTAATTGAGGACAGTTTAAAGCATCTTGAAATGCAATACCCGCATCATTTATTAAGAATTCATCGACATACTTTGGTGAATAAAAACAAAATTATTGCCCTACATACGCTTCAAAACCATCAACATGTTATTGAACTTGATGGTTGTACTACTTTGTTAGCTGTAAGTCGTCGAGCACTCAAAAGCGTAAAAAGTGAACTTTAATACGCCTACCTATTAACCGCTTATCAACATAATTAACCGTTAGTCATGGTTCTAGTTGAATCTAATCTGTAATTGCATACACTTATTATCAGGTAATTATTATTTGGTTTTACTATGTATTTGAGTACGTTTAAATTGCAAAAAGGTTTTACCCTTATTGAAGTCCTAATTGCGTTTATTATTCTCAGCTTTGGTTTATTGGGCGCTGTAGCCCTGCAAGCAAAAGCAAAGCAAGCAAGCTTTGATTCAATGCAACGTGCTGCTGCTGTTGCGCTTGGTAATGATATTATTCAACGTATTCGAGCTAATGATACTTCGCAGCTCGCGACCCTTTACGATGTAGAGTTTACTAGTGAAACCACTAAGAAATCGTCTAAAACATGTTTTACAAGCTCATGTAGCAACGCGCAAATAGCTAGTTTAGATATCGAGCAATGGAAACGTGCTATTCGAGCCCGAGAGAATACCGGATCACTTGATGGTGCAACTGTGTGTATTAACCCTGAAGTGGTAGCGGGTTCTGGTGGGAAAGCATATAACCTTGAGGTTATTGTTTCTTGGCAGGGTCGACAAGAATTTAAAGCAAGTGAGGCGACAGGTAAGATTGGTTGTGGCGTCGCAGATAAAAAGCGTCGCTTAGTCGTGCTTAATAGCTATGTATACGTTAGGAGCTAAAATGAAGCAAACAGGATTTACACTCATTGAAATGATGATATCTCTATTTATAGGGGGATTAATTTTGGGTGGGGTAATGTTTACTTATATCGGTATGAAAGTAACCACCAAAGACACAATGACTATAGGCGAGTTACAAGAGTCAGGCCGTTTAGCTATAAATATTATGCAACGAGATATTGAGCAAGTTGGTTTTTGGGGAACATTTTATGATGATTCATTTACCGCTGCAAACACATCATCATTGTCAAATCCTACTAATGACTGCTTTGAAGGAGCTAACAATGGCAGTTTTCCAGATTTAACGAGTAGTAGTAACTTTAGATCTTTATACGCTAAAACGGCGGCAAGTTCTAATGAGCTCAACTGTGTAAAAAACCCAATTAAAGGGACTGATATTTTACAGGTTAAGTTTTTACAAGGTAATCAACTAGAAGTTGATGCCTCAGGTGTTAATGAAACGCAAAGCGATGAGAATTATTTTATTGCTGAGCAAGAAAATGCACGCTTTGAGCGAGGTATTGTTGACCCTACTAGCGTAAATATCAATGCGTCGGTATGGCCGTATAGTCATCACAGCTATTATATTGCAGAGCAAACTTATACGGTAAATAATAAGAACCTTACTGTACCGGCACTAATGCGAAAGCGTTTAGTAGGCGGGTCTATAAATACTGAAACTATAATGGAAGGCGTGGAAAATATGCGTTTTGTTTTTGGTTTAGATACTACCAACGATAGTCGCGTTGATATCTATAAAAGCATCAGTGATATGAACGCCAGCGACTGGGAAAACCGTAGAGGTATTTTAACAGTACAAGTTTTCTTACTGATCAGAGCATTGCAGCCAGATCCAGGCCTTAAAATTAAGAACCAAACGTACATATTAGGGGAAGATGCTAATAGTCGCTCTCTTACTTTTTCAGATAATTTCAGACGAACTGTTTTCACGACGACTATTCGTTTAAATAATGTGGGAGCAAATTTATGGCGTATTTAACTCATATGAAAAAGAAACAACAGGGTGTTGTACTTATTACAGCACTTATTATGGTGATAGCAGTGACAGGAATTGCGGTTACTTTAATGAGTAGCAGCAGTATTGATATTAAAATTACAAATGCAGCTCAAGAGCGTGAAGTTGCAGAAAATCAACTAATTGGTGAAGTACAGCGCATTATTGCTGATGAAGCTAGTAAAGGGGCTGCTAATCAGTTCTTTTTAACCCCTGAAGAAGTATCAGATAACGGTGTTGTTATGGCTGAACGCGATGATATGAAAAGCAATATGATTAACTTAAACAATGGTGTACTTGATTTAGAATGCCCTCGTCGTTTTAATTTTACTGCTGGCATTTCATGCAACATGGTGCAAGTTTCTACAACCATAGAGTACGGCTCCAAAAGTAAACACCAACTAACAATTGTTACCGGCGTAGCCCAAGAGATGGCTAGCATAAGTAAGGGGTTTTAATATGAAACTTACACTAAACAGAATGTTCATGCCTATATTTGCAATATTAATTGGCATGTCAGCTCATGCTGAAGATATAGAGCTGTATGTTAACCATAATGTGGAGACAGATGAAAAGCCACGCGTAATTATGATTTTTGATACATCAGGCAGTATGGCTTGGGATGTAAACGATGGCAATGCCTGTTACATGAGAAGCGGTAATCGTTATTACGAGGTCGATTGTTTTGAAAGTAAAGACAGCTATAAACGTAATGAGCAATGTTACAAACGAACTAGCTACTACAATTATGAAGCCACATGTAGTGATAGTCGTTTAAGAGTTGCACAAAATGCGATTACGCAATTAGTGAACGATAATGATGATATTGAATTTGGTTTAATGCGTTTTAATGGCAGTAGTGGCGGTTATGTACTAGCCAGAGTAGGTGCTGAAAAGTCAACGTTGCTCAATAAAATTGATGAGCTACCTGCTAGTGGGTCAACCCCATTAACTGAAACATTATGGGAAGCGTATTTATACATAACAGGCCAAGATGTTTACTATGGCGATAACACTAATAATCGAGATTTTACCGCTGAGTCATCAGGAGTTTATAAATCACCTTTTGCCCCAGTAGCGGGTGAGCCATTACGTTGTGACAATAGTATCAACATTATTTTAATGACAGATGGAGATCCTACCAACGATTCTAATAGAAATAATGACATATTTAACCTTCATGAGGATTATTTTTCTGAAAATGCGCCTGTTGTCAGCAATAGTTATTTGGCAGCGCTGGCAAAAATTATCCATGGTACAGATGATGTAAAAGTTGATTTGTATAGCAAAACCAATAATGTACTAGATATTGGTCGTGTATTTCCTATTGGCTTTGGTACTGGAATGAGTAACTCAGGTAAAAACTTACTTACTGAGACTGCAGACTATGGCGGTGGGCAATATTTGCATGCCAATACTGCAGCACAACTGTCAGACGCACTTAAAAATACGATTTCTCGTATTCGTGAAGTAAACGATAGTTTTTCATCGCCATCAGTGGCCAGCAATAACGTAGACCAAACTCGCAGCCGTGATGCTCTTTACTTTGCTATGTTTTATCCTGAAACAGGGGCTCGCTGGCGTGGTAACCTCAAAAAGTTAAAAATTACAGGCAATCAGATTGTTGATGCGACTAACAAGCTTGCTCTTAATAGCGACGGTTTAATTTCAAAAGATGCAAAAACATTTTGGCTACCTGCGGGCCAACCCGCTGATGGTAATGCGGTTGCACAAGGTGGCGTAAATCATTATCTAAGTACGATAGATCCACTAGCTCGTAATTTATTCACTGAAAATCAAGGCTCTATTGTTAGCTTTGATACTTCGGTTGTCAGCGATATTCTTAGTGGTATTGTTGATAACCCGCTAACCTTAACAAGCCAAGATGTTAATTGGGCTAGAGGGGTCGACGTTGATGATGAGGATAAAGATGGCTCTTCGCAAGATCAACGCTCTGATATTTTTGGCGACCCATTACATTCCAAGCCTATTGCTATCGACTATGGCAGTGATGATATACGAATTCTTATAGGAACAAATGCCGGGTTTTTACATATGTTTAAAGATGCTGGCGAGACTGTAAGCGAAAGTTGGGCGTTTATACCTTCAGCATTATTTGACATTATTAAGCCACTCAGAAATAAACAAGCAGATAGCAAGGTATATGGCATGGACGGCCCTATCAGTGTTTACTTTAGTAATAAGAGTTTGAATAGCGAAGGTTTAAATGACGGTATTATAGATGCTAGCAAAGGAGATGCTGTTTGGGCTTTTGCTGGTATGCGTCGTGGTGGTAAGAATTACTATGGCTTAGATATTACAAATCCGAACCAGCCAAAGCGCCTTTGGAGCAAACCAATTGAAGGCGGCAAAGGCGATTTTACGGAATTAGCACAAACATGGTCAAAACCGCAAATAGCTTATATTAAAGCTTTTGGTAATAAACCTTTACTCGTATTTGGTGCAGGTTACGATACAAATAAAGACGCGGCTATAAGAGCTGAGGATTCCCGTGGTCGAGGCATTTATATTGTTGAAGCAAAAACAGGTAGCTTAGTGTGGGCATTAACCCCAAATAGCAATGGTTTTAAAGGTAAACATAGCATTGCCGCTGATTTAACTACGCTTGATTCAGATTATGACGGCTATATTGACCGAATTTATGCTTCAGACACCGGTGGTAATATTTGGCGAATTGATATGCCAGGAGAAGATAGCAGTGAGTTTAGTCACTTTAAACTTGCTGAGCTTGGTAGCAATCAAAATACCCAAGACAGGCGCTTCTTTTATAAGCCTCTGATTGCGCGTACTTTGTTTAGTAAAGTAACAGAGACGACCATCAACGGTGATAAAGTTATTACCCGTTTAGATACTCCTTATGATGCTGTTGTTATCGGCAGCGGCAATCGTTCAAAACCAACGAATACAAATGAGCAAGATCAGTTGTTTATGATTCGTGATGAAAATACGCTGACACGCTCATTTAAAATCAATGCGCCTGCGGCAGTTAAACCCTCCGACTTAATGATTATGAACGATGACCCGTTTGGTAATACTTTAGATGACATAGATGGTTTTAATCTTGTTGAAGCTGAGTTGGCAAAAAAGAAAGGGTGGCGCTACGAATTAGCCAAAGGTGAAAAGTCATTAGCTGCAGCTACCGTTGTTGGCGGAGTTGCTTATTTTACTTCTTTCACGCCAGCATCTGATGCCGTTGTAGAGAATCAATGTTCTTTAAGTGGAGGCGGTGGTGCGCTTTATGCGTTTCATTTGCATTACGGTACAAAGGTGTATGAACAGCTCAAATTTGTAACCAGTTACGATGTGCCCGATACACCACAGCTATACTTTGGTTCTTCTTGCGTGGATGCTAATACCGATGGACAGTGTGATGATGGTCCTGATGGTCCTGATGGTCCCGATGGTCCTGATGGTCCTGATGGTCCTGAAAGGAAGCCACCCGAAAGTAAATTTTATTTCCCTGGTCCTTTAATTAAAGGTGATTCCAAACCATTTGTACCCGGTAACATTTCAGGGCCTGGTCTAAAAATCGAAGATGGAACTATAAAGTTACTAGAGAGTGGCAACAGTGGCTTTGGCTTTAAAACGCAGCAAACATATATTTATAAGCGTGAAGAAAACGATGAGATAAACAATTAAGGGCTGTATATGAATAAGACACAACAAGGATTTACATTAATTGAGGTAATGATCACAGTAGCGATTGTTGGCATTATTGCCGCAATTGCATTGCCGAATTACACAGAGTATGTAAAAAGGGCATCACGCGCAGAAGCTGCATCTGCGCTGTTAGATGCGGCAAATAAGCAAGAGCAATACTTTGTAGATAACCGAGTTTATTCAACTTCGTTTAGTGACTTAGGTATTCAAAGTAAAACTGAAAACGGGCATTTTGAGTTAGCAATAAATGTGGTTAATAGTAATGAATTTACAATTACAGCGAAACCCATCGCTGGAGCTGTTAAAGGGGATGCTGATTGTACTGAATTGTCTATTAATGATTTAGGCTTAAAAGGGGCTAAAGGCAGCAAAGGTAAATCAGATATAACCTATTGCTGGGGTAGATGATGCTAATTAACCTTACTCTGAATTGTATACCTATCTCAAGCAGCTATTTTTAGCGCTAATTGCGTTGAACCTACTTGCAATAGGCCAGCTACTGACGTGAAGTCTGGCTTTTTACACTGTAAACCCCCTAACTAGAATTCAGGTTAGTTATTTTTGCATCTATTTGTGGACTTTATCCTTATGCGACCTGTTTGACTTATAGATAGAGCAAGCCCTTCAAGGTTTGCTTTTTCACTATTAGGGCAATAGATAAAAGTACCATTTTGAAAGCCATTTAAAGAGCCGTCGGGTCTAAAAGTTATTGCAGTTCGGGGGTACTCTAAGCTATCAGAGGGATGGGTATGTTCAAAGGTACTAATAAGACGTTCGTCATTATCCAAAGATGTTGACTTGTCATGATCAGTAAAAAGTGACACACCCGTGTGCCACTCACCATCTAAACATTGTTTATCTTTCAAAGCGCACAGCGTTACGTAGTTGCCATGCTCTATAGCATAAAGACGTGCTAAATTAATATTTCGGTGTAATAGACTAACCTGATTATCTGCGCGATTGAGCGCCAAGAAGTCAGGAGCAAACGACAAAGAGAGTTGACTCAGTATTGCAATAACTAAAATGGTTACTAGTAATTCTACTAACGTAACGCCATCGTTTTTGTGAACACTTATAATTAACTTCATCCCTGAAGCCTTACATTGAACAGTCCATTATATTAGTTTAGTAAATAATCAAAAAACGACAAAGTATGAAATGGCTTTTAGCTGCAGGTTTGAGTTGTGTCACCTATATAAAAAGCAGTTCCTGATTGAGACAGTGTTAACCCTTTATTATTTTCATTAGTACCATTAGGGCAAAAAATAAAATTTCCAGGTTTAGTGGTGATACGACCGCTGGTGTTAAACCGTATCCGTCTATCTCCAGCTGTGAATGTTACCTTATCATTAAGGCTAATTTTTTCCATGACGCGAATTAAGCTGTCAGAGGAAGAATTATATTGACCATCATTATTTGCATCAATAAAGGTTATAATAACTTTATTACGATCCCACCTTGCTCGGCATTGCATACTATCATCATTGTTTTTAACCTCCGAATGCTGAGCTGCACAAATAACCACAATCTCATCAGTACTAGCCGCTTGTGAGCGCGCAAAACTAATATTACGCTTAAGCTCCAATAAAAAGTTTTCGCCTCGATTTTCTTCCAGCATATCGCTACTATTCCATATTGCAATACTTGCTATTATTGCAACAATAGCAACGGTAACCATTAACTCTAATAGAGTAAATCCTGTATGCTTGGTTTTCATATAAATCTCATTAACTCGGTGATGTTGAAAGGTCAACAGACCCTAGTATAGTTATTTTTATTAAAATAATCATACCATGATTATTTTTCACCTGTGCTATTCAATCACTTTGTTTGCTATGAACCTCATGATTGTCTAAAATCGAGGCAACTGAGGCTTTCAAAAGTAACTAATATGAAAAAAATAGAAGCAATCATTAAACCGTTTAAGCTCGATGATGTGCGCGAAGCACTATCTGATGTTGGCATTACGGGTATGACAGTAAGTGAAGTCAAAGGGTTTGGTCGTCAAAAAGGTCACACCGAGCTATACCGTGGCGCAGAGTATATGGTTGATTTCTTACCAAAGGTAAAGTTAGATATTGTGCTTGGTGATGAAGATGTTGAACGCGCTATTGATGTGATTGTTAAAACCGCACAGACAGGCAAAATTGGTGATGGTAAAATATTTGTCACTGAGGTAGAGCGTGTTGTTCGTATTCGTACTGCAGAAGAAGATGAAGACGCGATATAATCGTAGTCTTGAGTAAAAAAGGCGCTACTTTTATTTGAAAGTAGCGCCTTTTTCGTATTATTTATTTCTACTGTTAAATTTGCGCGTTTGCGCTGCATTCTCACTTAATTCAGTCAATCCAAGCTTATCGTAGCTTTTTTCCATCATGGCTAGTGCCGCATCCAAGTAGCTACTTTGTGAGTAGTGCTCTACCACAAACTTACCGCGATTCGCAGCTGCTAAATAGGCTTCACGTTCGTAGTAGTAAGTCGCAACTTTTAGCTCGTAACGTGCCATGCGGTTTAATAGCCAAACTAAACGACGTTTTGCTTCTGGCGCATAGTCACTTTCTGGAAAACGTTTAACTAAGGTTGATAGATCGGTATAAGCTACACGGGTACGTTTAGCGTCTCTGTCGGCTCTATCTACACCAAAGTACTCTTGGAAAGCATTTTTATCCGCTTTAATATTAACCAAGCCACGCATGTAGTACATGTAATCTAAATCTTTGTGGTTTGGGTTTAAGCGAATAAAACGGTCAATGGTAGCAAGTGCCTGCTCTGTATTACCTGATTGGTAATGTGCGTACACTAAATCCATTTGTACTTGTTTTGAAAACGGGCCAAACGGGTAGCGAGAATCAATTGCCGCTAACAGTTCAATTGCACGTGCGTATAAACCAGAATCAAGCGTTTGTTTTGCATCTTCATATAGTGCTTGTGCTGATCTGTTTGGTACTCGTTGAATGTCTTCTTGGTCAGGTGCAGACGAACAAGCCCCTAAACTAAGCACTGAAACTGAAAAAACAATGGCGAATGCACGTTTCCCTATTTTATTTATCATTTTATTTGTTACCTTCGATGTCTTCGGCTAGGCCAAGTGGGTAAAACCGAGTAAACTATGCGTATTATGTTATGCTTTTATTAAAAGCGATTCTAACCCAGTCAAGCAAAGCTTGCACTGGTAAATTGGGTAAAGTTACTAATGTCAGAGCAAATATCTCTCCAAGCCGAGGTCCCAACAGACTTAGGTGGTAAACGTCTAGACCAAGTATTAGCACAATTGTTCCCTGATTATTCACGATCACGGATAAAAACGTGGATTTTAGATGATAAAATCACCGTTGACGGCGAAATTTTCAACACCCCGCGTGAAAAATTACTCGGTGGTGAAGTTGTGGCTGTTGAAACAACAATAGAAGCACCTCGTGAATACGAAGCACAAGATATCAAATTAAACATCGTTTATGAAGACGATGATATTTTAGTTATCAATAAACCAATGGGATTAGTGGTTCACCCTGGTGCAGGTAACCCTGACGGTACGGTGTTAAATGCATTACTTCATCACTTCCCAGAAATTATTAACGTACCACGAGCGGGTATAGTTCATCGTCTTGATAAAGACACAACGGGTTTAATGGTTGTCGCGAAAACGATTCAGGCACAAACTCATTTGGTTAAAGCCTTACAAAAGCGCGAAAATTTCACACGTGAATATGAAGCCTTATGTAATGGTACTATGACCGCCGGTGGTATGGTTGAAAAAGCGATTGGTCGTCATCCAACTCAACGTACGCACATGGCTGTTCATGAAATGGGTAAACCAGCGATTACGCATTACCGTGTGGCAGAAAAGTTCCGAGCTCATACTCGTTTGCGTTTACGCCTTGAGACCGGACGTACACACCAAATTCGCGTGCATATGGCTTACTTAAACCATCCACTAATTGGCGATCAATCTTATGGCGGCCGTCCTCGTCCACCAAAAGGAGCAACCCCTGAGCTGTTTGAGTTACTGCGTAGCTTTAAGCGTCAAGCGCTGCATGCTGTAAAATTAAGCATTGCTCATCCAATTACTGGTGAAATGATGACCTGGCAAGCACCTATTCCTGATGATATGGTCCAGATGACACAAGCACTGCGCGAAGATACAAAAGCAAATCCAGATATAGCTAGTTAATTATGTCTGGCTTATCAGCTACATGGCAACCTATTCAGGGTGTAGGCACATTGAGTACTACACGGGATGGAGGTGTGTCAAAGCCTCCATTTGATAGTTTGAATTTAGGGTTACATGTAGGTGATAACAGCCAAGATGTATTAACCAATCGAGCGCATGTAAATAGTTACATACCTAATCCTGCTGTTTGGTTAAATCAGGTTCATAGCGCTGATGTAATTTTAGTGGATGAAGCGTTTGACGCTAATCACATACTGACGGGGGATGCGCTTTACACGCAGTTACGCAATCAACCTTTAGCTATAATGACCGCTGACTGTTTACCTATTTTACTTACCTCAAGCGATGGCCAAGAAGTGGCTGCAATTCACGCAGGTTGGCGAGGATTAGTGCAAGGAATTATTAATAATACAGTTAGCTGTTTTAAACATGAGCCAGCGAATTTACATGCGTGGTTAGGTCCTGCAATAGGAGCTAACCGATTTGAAGTCGGCCAAGAGGTCGTTGCAACATTTACAGCCAATAATCCAGCTTTGCATGATGCGTTTAAACCTCAAAATAACGATAAATATTTAGCTGATATTTATTACATTGCGCGTACTTTGCTAAACCAACGGGGTGTTGTGAATATTAGTGGTGGTGAATACTGTACGTTCTCTCAAAAAAATCAGTTTTTTTCTTATCGACGTGACGGCCAAACCGGTCGTATGGCAAGTTTGATCTGGCGCAAGTAAATTACTATTAAGTGATTATTTTTCCCTCAATACCTTGAACAAATCCGCTAACATACCCATTTATAAAGTAATTCGTTTTTTTATAGGTAAACCCCCATGCGTTTAGATAGATTTACAAGTAAATTTCAGTCTGCGCTTTCAGATGCGCAATCATTAGCGCTAGGTCGCGATCATCAATTTATTGAACCCGTTCACCTTATGTATGCTTTATTAAAGCAAAGTGGTTCAAGTGTGCGCGCCTTATTTGCACAAATGGGCATTAGCGTGGATGAGCTCAATACTAAACTATCTCAAGAGATAGAAAAATTATTTAAAGTAGAAGGTGTTGGTGGCGATGTGCAATTGTCAAACAACATGGTTTCACTTATTAATCTGTGTGACAAGTATGCCCAAAAACGCAAAGATAAATATATCTCAAGCGAACTGTTTGTTTTAGTTGCATGTGAAGATAAAGGGCCGCTTGGCAGTGTATTTAAAGCACTTAATATCACCGCTAACAAAGTTGAAACTGCCATAGAAGCAATTCGCGGTGGTCAAAAAGTTGATGATCCTAATGCTGAAGAAACTCGTCAAGCACTTGAAAAGTACACTATTGATTTAACTGAGCGGGCGGAGCAAGGTAAGCTTGACCCTGTAATCGGCCGTGATGATGAAATTCGTCGCACCATCCAAGTATTACAACGCCGCACCAAAAACAATCCTGTGTTAATTGGTGAGCCTGGGGTGGGTAAAACCGCGATTGCCGAAGGGCTTGCGCAACGTATTATTAATGGGGAAGTGCCAGAGGGCTTAAAAAACAAGCGCGTACTCTCGCTTGATTTAGGCGCGTTGGTTGCTGGGGCCAAATACCGAGGTGAATTTGAAGAGCGTTTAAAATCAGTTTTAAATGAATTGGCCAAAGAAGAAGGCCAAGTGATTTTGTTTATTGATGAAATTCATACCATTGTTGGCGCTGGTAAAAGTGATGGCGCTATGGATGCGGGTAACATGTTAAAACCTGCATTAGCACGAGGAGAACTTCATTGCGTAGGTGCAACGACCTTAGATGAATATCGTAAATACATTGAAAAAGATGCTGCACTTGAGCGCCGTTTCCAAAAAGTATTAATTGAAGAACCATCGGTTGAAGATACTATCGCTATATTACGTGGTCTAAAAGAGCGTTACGAATTACATCACTCAGTGGAAATCACCGATCCGGCAATTGTTGCTGCAGCGCAGTTATCACATCGCTATATTAGTGATCGCCAATTACCTGATAAAGCAATTGATTTAATTGACGAAGCGGGCTCTTCTATTCGACTGCAAATTGATTCAAAACCTGAAGCCTTAGATAAGTTAGAGCGTCGTATCATTCAGTTAAAAATTGAAGATAACGCCTTGGCTAAAGAAAAAGACGAGGCGAGTCAAAAGCGCCGTGCAGAAATGGTTGAGCTGATCACTGAGCTTGAGGTGCAATACCGTGAACTCGATGAAGTATGGAATGCCGAAAAAGCGTCTTTGCAAGGTACGCAAGTCATTAAAGCTGAGCTTGAACAGGCACGACTTGATTTAGAAGTGGCACGCAGAGCAAGCGATTTACAGCGCATGTCAGAACTGCAATATGGCCGTATACCCGAGCTTGAGCGTAAGCTTGATTTAGCATCACAAGCCGAAATGCAAGAAATGAGCTTACTTAAAAACCAAGTGGGCGAAGATGAAATAGCTGAAATTTTATCACGTTGGACCGGTATTCCGGTGGCACGTATGCTTCAAGGTGAGCGTGAAAAGCTATTGCAAATGGAAGCGCAATTACACAATAAAGTGATAGGGCAAGATGAAGCGGTAGTTGCTGTGGCCAATGCCATCCGTCGTTCGCGCGCAGGGCTTGCTGATCCGAATCGTCCTATTGGCTCATTTTTATTCTTAGGGCCAACAGGGGTGGGTAAAACAGAGCTAACAAAAGCGTTGGCTGGCTATATGTTTGACACCGAAAGTGCCATGGTGCGTATAGATATGTCTGAGTTTATGGAAAAACACTCAGTCGCACGTTTAGTCGGTGCGCCTCCAGGGTACGTAGGTTACGAAGAGGGCGGTTATTTAACCGAAGCTGTTCGTCGTAAACCTTATTCGGTTATTTTGCTTGATGAAATAGAAAAAGCGCATCCAGATGTGTTTAATATTTTATTACAAGTTCTTGATGATGGTCGTTTAACAGATGGTCAAGGCCGTACTGTTGATTTTAAAAATACGGTTATCATTATGACCTCTAACTTAGGTTCAGACATTATCCAAGAGCAATCGGGGAGTAATGACTATGACGAGCTTAAAGCTAAGGTAATGGGTGTACTGCATAATGAATTCAGGCCTGAGTTTATTAACCGTATTGATGAAACAGTAGTGTTCCACTCGCTTGCACATAGCCATATTAAAGAAATTGCAGATATACAGTTAAGTAAATTGCGTGAACGATTAACTGAGATGGGTTATTTACTTGAATTGACAGATGCTGCGCTTGAGCGGATTGCTGCTAGTGGTTTTGACCCGGTTTATGGCGCTCGCCCACTTAAGCGTGCAATACAACAAACTATTGAAAATCCGTTAGCACAAAAGCTGCTTAATAATGATTTTCAACCAGGCTGCATCATTGTTATTGATGCAAGTGGTGAGGGCTTAGAGTTTACTAGCCGATAATCTGAGCACAGTAAAGAGCCGCTGAAAATAGCGGCTTTTTTGTTTTTGATTCAAAGGAGTGGATTAAACTTTAAAGGTAAGCAGTAAATCATTTACTTTTCGTGAGCCTTCCACCAATTCAGCAGCGCCATGCGCTACGCTATAACTAAGCTGTAAATTGTCATCCCCCAAACCTTTAATTTTTTCAACATTGCTGCCAATGTCTCTACTTACCACTTGTTGTTGCTCTGCGGCAGCTGAAATATCGGTGGCAAGCTGTGAAATTTCACTAATTTGAGTAAAAATACTATCCAGCTCTTGCTGCGTTTGACCTGTAGTGTTCACACAGTCATCGGCTTGTTGTTTTGTGCTCTGCATGATTTTAGACCAGCTAAACAAGGTATCTTGAATCTCTTTAATGGAGCTATGAATTTGTGCTGTGGCGTTTTGAGTACGTGAAGATAATGCGCGCACTTCATCAGCGACCACCGCAAAACCCCGACCATGCTCACCAGCACGGGCAGCTTCAATCGCAGCGTTAAGTGCTAACAAATTGGTTTGCTCTGCAATGCCTTCTATTTCACTCATTACCTGACCAATTTTATCGGCCTCAGAGGCAAGTCCTGTGGCTGTGGTTGCCGCTTGCTCAACTTGCATAGCTAAGTCAGATACCATTTTGCTATTATCGGCAATATGACTTTTTATATCAGAGCAGCTTTGATAAGTGATCCCCACTTTATCTGCGGTATTATTAGTATTATTAGAAATTTCACCAATGGTGGTGCTCATTTGTGACATTGCAGTGGCTATTTGCTCAAGCTGAGTTCCCTGAGAGGAAATTCCTTGTTCGGTCAGCGTAGATTGCTGATCTAAGCCTTGAGCAATTGTATTAAAACTCAAGGTTGAGTCTTTAACACGACCGAGTACCGTTTTTAACTTGGCGCAAAGCATTTGCTCTCGGTAATCACTAATACTGTGAGGGTGTGAACCACTAAATACATAACGAGACACCGAATCAGCCTGACTCTTTTGCTGCTTTAGGGTCGCAGGTGTTGCTATTAGTTCATCATAATTTAAAACTAGAATGATAATACACACCATCAAGTTAACCGCTGCAATCGCGATTGATCCCCAAATAGCAACACAGGCTAACCAAACTAAAACACCGGCTATGCTTAAGCCTTGTCTGAGTGAGGTGTGTTCACGCCAGCTAAATAGTGACTGATTAGCGTTAATTTTGGCATACAGTTTCTGTGCTCTGCGTTTTGCGCGTTGCGAGAGTTTTACACGCACAGACTGATAACCAATCAATTGGCCATGTTCAAAAATAGGTGTTACAAATGCATCAACCCAATAGTAACGGCCGTCTTTACATAAATTCTTTACAGCTCCTCGCCACGAATGGCCTTGCTTTAAGGTGTCCCACATTTCTTTAAATGCCGCCTTAGGCATGTCAGGGTGGCGAACTATATTGTGGTTTTTATTAATGAGTTCATCCATTTCATAGCCAGCAATACTGCAAAATTCATGATTAGCATAGGTAATAACACCTCGAAGATCGGTTGTTGAAACTAACTCTTGCTGCTCTTCAAAAGTGACTTCTTCATCTATCAAGCTTTGATTACGACGCATAGTAATCCTTTATCATCCTTTATTGGGGTGGCTATTGTAATTACTAAAACTAATGTACGTTAGTGATAAGTTTTAAATAGCGGTAGTAAGTCATTTTTTTTGATGTTTTTATGATCTTTATCAATTTTAAGGGTAATTGAATTTTTTAATTATGACAAACTTTTAACAAGAGATTCACCCTTTCGCATGGGGGGGAATAATACGTTGTTGGTAGGAGAGGATTGTGGCAAATAATATGTAAAAGAAATTGTATATTGCTGGTGGCAATGGCAAGATTATCTTTTATAGCGTGAAACAAAGCGTGTTTAAAATTCATTAAAAACTATATCTAATAAATTCATATAGTTTTTTCTTCATTTAATCTTGAGTAAAGGTAATTAGACCCCATAACCTCATGATTAAGCCACTTGGCTCGAGGAAACTTTTTTTTGGCAACTTATAATTTAAAGAACACGCTCAACGCGCTATCTAATGCAGATAATCAGCATGCTATTAAAGGTATTATGCGCGGTATTGAGAGAGAATCACTAAGAATTAAACCTGATGGTTCTATTTCTAAGCAAGCTCACCCTGAAGGGGTTGGCTGTGCGCTTACCAACGGACATATCACGACTGACTTTTCTGAGTCTTTACTTGAGTTTATTACACCGGTTAGCGAGTCATCAACGCAAACGTTACAACAGCTAAAAGATTTACAAAAGTTCACCCTAGAACATATGGGCGATGAACTGCTGTGGCCAATTAGTATGCCGTGTTTTATAAATCATCAGGACGATATTGTATTAGCACAATTTGGCGATTCTAACGTTGGTAAAATGAAAACCTTATATCGTGAAGGTTTAAAGAACCGTTACGGCAGTATGATGCAAGCGATTGCCGGCGTGCACTTTAATATTTCTTTTCCAGAAACGTTATGGCAGTCACTACACTCACTAAAGCAAAGTAGCGCGAAGCTTGAAGACTTTATATCTGATGGGTACTTAGCATTAATTCGCAATTTTAAACGCGAGTTGTGGTTAATTAGTTACATGTTTGGTGCGTCACCGGCATTGTGTAGTTCATTTTTGCAAGGGCGTAAAAGTGATTTACCGTTTAAAAAGCTAGGTAAAGGTACTTTATATTTAGAAGTAGGCACGGCGCTTCGATTAGGTAATCTAGGTTATACCAACAGTGCACAGTCATCATTACGCGTGATGTATAACTCATTAGATGAATATGTAGCAGGGCTTAAAAAAGCCATAAATACGCCTTCAGATATTTATGGCAGTATTGACGACTACACCAGTGCAGAGCCAAAGCAATTAAATAAAAATATTCTACAAATAGAGAACGAGTTTTACTCGCCAATTCGCCCCAAGCGTAATGCTAAAAATGGTGAAACACCCACCGATGCTTTACTAAGAGCGGGTATAGAATATATTGAAATTCGTGCATTGGATGTTAACCCATTTAGTGAAGTAGGCATTGATTTAGAGCAAATACACTTTTTAGATGTATTTTTAACCTATTGTTTATTAAAAGACTCAGCGCCTATGGACTGGGAAGAGCAAGCGCGAAGCACTGAAAATCTTGATACAGTAGTAAACCAAGGCCGAGAAAAAGGCCTAATGCTTAATTTTAATAATGAGCAGCGCAGTCTTGAATCATGGGGTGATGAAATATTTAATCAGCTCGTTGATGTTGCTAAGTGGATGGATAGCGCGTACGGGGTTGATTATTACTCAAACACTATTAAGCGCATGGCAACGTGGGTGCATAATCCTACATTAACTTATTCAGGGCGTTATGTTGAGCAATTAAAAGCATCAGGGCTAGATAATGGTCATTATGCACTCTCACTTGCTCAAAAGTATAAACAAAGCCATGATATAGCCAGTTATACTGAATTCTCAAAGTCGTGGTTAGCGCAACAAGCGACAGAGTCTTACCAAGCTCAAAAAGCAATTGAGCAAGCCGATAATCAATCATTTACTGCATTTTTAGATACATATTTTAGTAAGTAGTAGGCAAAAAAAACGCAGCTCATAGTAGCTGCGTAAATATTCTTTAGGGATGAAACAATGCTGTACTGCTGCATTCATAGATTCAGACCCACGCTTTTTTAAAAAGTTCAGTGAGATCTTAAAAAATGAAAAAAAATATTATTACTTTATCTCTAATGCTTACTTTAGCGGGGTGTGCCACTGCGCCACCTAAGCAACCCGAAGATATTTGTAAAATCTTTGAAGAGAAATCTGACTGGTATTTTGATGCTAAAGACGCGCAAGATAAGTGGGGCTCTCCCAAACACGTATTAATGAGTATGATGTACCAAGAAAGTTCTTTTCGTCATGATGCCGCGCCACCCATGGAATACTTTTTATGGATAATTCCAACCGGCCGCGCAAGTGATGCCTATGGTTATTCTCAAGCTAAAACTCCAACTTGGTCTGATTATATTCGTGAAACAGGTAATAGTGGTGCTGATAGAGATGAATTTGAAGATGCGATCGATTTTATGGCGTGGTTTGTTTATAAAACTCACAAAGTTAATGGCGTTTCTAAATGGGATGCTTACGCACAGTATTTAAATTATCACGAAGGGTGGGGCGGTTATAAGCGAGGCACTTATCGTAAGAAAAAGTGGTTAATGAGCGTTGCCAATAAAGTAAAACATCGTGCAAGCCGTTATGGAGCACAGCTAAGACGCTGTGAGGATGATTTAGACAAAGGTTGGTTAGAGCGTTTATTCTTTTAACTAATCTAAACCCAGATTAATAAAAAAGGAGCCATTTGGCTCCTTTTTTGTTGGTTTATTTTTTACGTTTATTGGGCTGAATTTTAACTTGTTTAATCATGTTTTCTTTCACTTCAAGTACCTCAACCGGATAACCTGCAATACGAATGCTTAAGTTAGCATCAGGGATGTCTTCTAAGTACTCAACAATGAGGCCACTTAGCGTTTTAGGGCCATCTAATGGGAATTCCCAACCCATTTCTTTATTTAAGTCGCGTACGTTAGCACCACCATCAACAATATAAGAGCCATCATTTTGTGTGGTTACTTCTTCACTCGGTGTACGAGTTTGAGTAGTGGTGAAATCGCCCACAACCTCTTCAAGAATATCTTCTAGAGTAACTAAGCCTTGGATATCGCCATATTCATCAACAACAATACCAATTCGTTCTTTTGATAATTGGAACTTCAGTAGTTGGGTGTTAAGCGACGTTCCCTCAGGAATAAAGTAAATTTCACGTACAGCGCGCAGTAGCGAAGGTTTATCGAATTGCTCTTTAGTAAGAAGACGCAATGCATCACGAGAGTGAATAAATCCCACTGCATCATCTATATTGTCGCGATATAAGAGTACGCGAGTATGTTGAGCATGAGTCAGCTGTTTACTAATTATTTTCCAGTCATCGTTGATATCAATCGCCACAATTTCATTGCGGGGTATCATAATATCTTCAACGGTAACCTGTTCTAAATCTAAAATTGAGGTCAGCATACTCTGGTGGCGCGCCGGGATCAAAGCCCCTGATTCATTAAGCACGGTTTTTAATTCTTCTTTACTCATGCTGTGCTCATCTATTTGTGCAGCACTAATACCAAATAAGCGTAATATGCCGTTGGTCATCCAGTTAACAACAACCACAAACGGGAAGAGTATTTTTAACAAACCTTTGAGTATCACAGAGCTGGGAAAAGCGACTCGCTCAGGATAGAGGGCAGCCAGTGTTTTTGGCGTTACTTCAGCGAAAATTAGTACAACAAGTGTTAATGCACCTGTCGCTATCGCAATACCTAAATCGCCATACAAGCGTATACCAATAATGGTAGCTACCTGAGCTGCCGCAATATTAACCAGGTTATTACCAATGAGTATCAGACCTATCAACCTATCTGGTCGACTCAGTAATTTACTAACGCGTTTCGCAGCACGATGGTTCTCTTTAGCGAGGTGTCGCAAACGAATACGGTTGATTGACATGATTCCGGTTTCTGACCCGGAGAAGTAAGCAGAAAAAAGCACCAATAAACCTAATATGATAAACAGGGTACTTGTCGATATGTCGTCCAACGATGGATCCTTTTTTTATAAACCAATGCGTATTAAGCTAGAGTGAGCTTTCAGAGTCAAGTTAAAACTTATTCAGGACCACTTCTTGTATAAAACGGCTACCAAAATAAGCGAGTGTGAGTGTAAAAGCGGCAATCATTATACTAACTACCACTACTTTTCCTCGCCAACCACGTTTTACATGGCCAACCGCAATTGTAGTGAAAATGGCCCAAGCAACTAAGGATAGGATTGTTTTGTGAATAAACTCTTTGGCAAACATGCCATCTAGAAATACAAATCCGGTAATAAGCGCCACACTTAATAATACGGTGCCTAAGTTTAATAACTGGTAAAGTTGGCGCTCTACTACCATTAGCGGCGGTAAGTGACTGTGAACTATCGCTAGGTCTTTTCGTTTTAAGCGTTTATCAATAAAGTAAAACTGTACGCCATACAAAGTTGCAATAATTAAAATGCAGTAGGCTAATAATGACAGTGATATATGCGCAACTAGCGCCAGCTCTACATTAATACTTTGTAATAGAACATGATGAGGGATAAATAAGCTAGAAATTGTTAATAGCGCAGCAAAACCATAAACTACAGGTAGTAGCAAGGTCGCGGGAAACTTCAAAGAAACGGTAGTAACACACAGCACGATAATCCAGCAAGTCAGCAATGCCACATTAACAATGCTTAAATCTTGTCCATCAGCTCTAAATACCGAATTTACTAAAAGCAGCATGTGCGCCAAAATAGCGACCGTACTGAGTATAATAGTAACTTTTTGGCTCGGGCCCTGATGATGAAACAACCGCGAAAGCACGTGAGACGTTGCTAACACATAAAATAAACTGGCAATAATAGTTAAACTAATAATCAGCATTTTGCTTTGGCCACTTAATTGAAGTCAAATAATTCGTGTTCGTTATGTGGCCATTGTATTTTATAGCAAAGCAAATGCATAGACCCTGTAAAAAGAAACTCAATAAGCAGCATTTCAGCACTGTATTGTATGCCACCATTTACGGTATACTATTTCTAATTGAATTTTAATAACATCGACCTTATTAATAGAGTTGATTTCAACGTCTTTTCGGAACCGTTACATGTTTGAGAACCTCCAAGAACGATTAGGTAAAACCCTAAAAAATATTAGTGGCCGTGGCCGCCTAACTGAAGACAACATTAAAGATACACTTCGTGAAGTGCGAATGGCATTTTTAGAAGCCGATGTGGCGTTGCCTGTTGTTCGCGAGTTTGTAAAACAAGTAAAAGAACGCGCAGTGGGTATTGAAGTTACTAAAAGCTTAAGTCCTGGCCAAGTATTTATAAAAATTGTGCGTGAAGAACTTGAAAAGGCCATGGGTGAAGCTAATGAAGAGCTAAGCCTTAACGCGCAACCTCCGGCTGTTGTGATGATGGCGGGTCTTCAAGGTGCTGGTAAAACAACCAGTGTGGGTAAACTGGCTAAGTTTTTAAAAGAGCGCAAGAAAAAATCTGTGCTGGTAGTGAGTGCCGATGTTTACCGTCCTGCGGCAATTAAGCAGTTAGAAACATTAGCGACAGAAGTAGATGTAGAGTTTTTCCCAAGTGACATTTCACAAAAGCCAGTTGATATAGCACAAGCTGCTATTTCTCACGCGAAAAAGAAATTTATTGATGTGGTATTAGTCGATACTGCAGGTCGCTTGCATGTTGATAATGACATGATGGATGAAATCAAAGCGCTTCATGGTGCAATTAACCCAATCGAGACTTTATTCGTTGTTGATGCAATGACAGGTCAAGATGCTGCAAACACTGCAAAAGCATTTGATGAAGCTCTACCGCTTACCGGTGTGATTTTAACTAAAACAGACGGTGATGCCCGTGGTGGTGCTGCGTTATCTATTCGTCATATTACCGGGAAACCTATTAAGTTTATGGGTGTTGGTGAGCGTACTGATGCACTTGAACCTTTCCACCCTGATCGTATCGCCTCACGTATTTTAGGCATGGGTGATGTACTTTCATTAATCGAAGAAGTCGAGATGAAAGTAGATAAAGAGCAGGCAGAAAAAGTAGCGAAAAAAGTATTTAAAGGTGATGGTTTTACACTGGATGATTTTGCTGATCAATTAAAGCAAATGAAAAATATGGGCGGCATGATGTCGATGCTTGATAAACTGCCAGGCATGCAAAACATCCCAGATGCAGTAAAAGGCCAAATGGGTGATAAAACCTTTATTCAAATGGAAGCGATTATTAGCTCTATGACGAAAAAAGAGCGTGCACGCCCTGAAATCATTAAAGGTTCGCGTAAAAAGCGCATTGCAGCTGGGTCGGGTACTCAAGTACAAGAGATCAATAAGCTGCTTAAGCAGTTTACCCAAATGCAAAAAATGATGAAAAAAATGAAAGGTAAAGGTGGCATGCAAAAAATGATGCGTGGCATGAAAGGGATGTTACCACCGGGAATGATGGGTGGCGGTGGCCCGAAATTTTAAGAATTTAAGCTTTAACATCTCCAATATGAGACAAAAAGTAATCAATAAAGAGGCAAAGTGCCTCTTTATTGTTGAATAAACTATGCACAGAATAGCTTGTTCACATACTTTTTCTTCTTGGATCACGGTTTAATCTACTAAACTGCCTTTTTGCATCACTTCTTACTTGCATTGTTGCTAAAAACTCGTACAATTCACCGGCTCCCCATACTGGGGAGTAAATCTTATTAATGAAAACAGTCAATCTATTTAGAGGACGGTATGGTAACTATTCGTTTGCAACGTGGTGGCGCTAAAAAAC
Organism: Pseudoalteromonas sp. Scap03; assembly: GCF_013393115.1. Lineage (GTDB taxonomy): Bacteria > Pseudomonadota > Gammaproteobacteria > Enterobacterales > Alteromonadaceae > Pseudoalteromonas. The sequence goes on from NZ_VDEU01000001.1 coordinate 1,911,468, forward strand.
GCCCTTTCTATCAAATTGTGGTTGCGGATAGCCGTTTCTCGCGTGACGGTCGCTTCATCGAGAAAGTTGGTTTCTTTAACCCAATCGCTTCGGGTCAGGAAGAAAAACTTCGCTTAGATTTATCTCGTGTAGATCACTGGGTAGGTCAGGGCGCAGGTCTTTCAGATCGTGTAGCTAAATTAGTTAAAGACGCTCGTAAAGCGGCTTAATAGGCGTAAGTGTAACCATGAGTCAAGAGAACACCTCATCAATAATTGTCGTAGGAAAGCTCGGCGCCCCTTATGGTATAAAGGGCTGGCTTAAGGTACATTCATTTACTGATGATCCCGCAGGGATCTTCGATTTCAGCCCGTGGTTGATAGGGCAACAAGGTAAATGGCAGTCCTTAGAAGTGGTCGACTGGCGTCGCCACAACAAAGGCTTTATCGCTAAATTTGCGCAAGTAAACGACAGAGACGAAGCAATGGCTTATACCCATGCAGAAATCTCAATGGATGCAACGCAATTACCAGAACTCCCGCAAGGTGAGTTTTATTGGCGAGATCTCATTGGCATGTCGGTTATGACTGATAAAGGTTATAATCTTGGCATTGTTGATGACTTGATGGAGACAGGCTCAAATGACGTACTGGTTGTTAAAGCAAACAGTAAAGATGCATTTGGTCAATCGGAGCGTTTAATTCCTTTTTTAACTGACTCAGTTATAAAAGAGGTTAAATACGACGTGAAAGAAATTACCGTAGACTGGGATCCTGGGTTTTAATGACTCAAACTAGTTCATTATGGGTTGGGGTGATAAGCCTTTTCCCGGACATGTTTGACGCAATTACCCAACAAGGGGTTACTGGTCGCGCAGTAAAAAATGGATTAATCGATTTTAACTGCTGGAACCCACGAGACTACGCTTTAGACAAGCATAGAACCGTAGATGATCGTCCTTACGGGGGCGGACCCGGTATGTTAATGATGGTTAAACCATTAGAAAAAGCCATCCTTGATGCTAAAAAAGCGGCAGGCGATGGTGCTAAAGTAATTTATATGTCCCCACAAGGGCGCAAACTTGATCAGCAAGGAGCTAGCGAATTAGCTAACTCTGAAAAACTGATTTTGATTGCCGGTCGATATGAAGGTGTAGATGAGAGAATAATAGAGTCATACGTTGACGAAGAATGGTCAATTGGTGATTTTATTTTGAGTGGTGGTGAACTACCAGCCATGACACTAATTGATGCAGTAGCGCGATTAGTGCCAGGCGTGTTAGGACACAATCAATCAGCAGAGCAAGACTCATTTTCGGATGGCTTGCTAGATTGTCCTCACTATACACGACCAGAAACATTGGACGACAAACAGGTTCCTGCTGTATTACTCAGTGGTAATCACCAAGCGATAGCAAAATGGCGGCTTAAGCAGTCATTAGGTAGAACTTGGTTACGACGTCCTGACTTGTTGCATAACCTAGCTCTGACTGAGGAGCAAGCGGTATTACTCGCAGAATTTCAGCAAGAGTACCAAAAAGCTTGTGGCTAGAAGACAGTTACACCTAGGAAAGTGAGAAACATAATGGCAAAAGTAAACCAAAATATTATTAAAGCGCTTGAAGAAGAGCAGCTTAAAACAGACGTACCTGCATTTGGCCCTGGTGATACAGTGGTTGTACAGGTAAAAGTAAAAGAAGGTGCTAAAGAGCGTCTACAGGCCTTTGAAGGTGTTGTAATCGCTAAGCGTAATCGTGGTCTTCACTCAGCATTCACAGTTCGTAAAATCTCGAACGGTGAAGGTGTTGAGCGTGTATTCCAAACGCATAGCCCTCTTATCGATAGCGTAACAGTTAAGCGTCGCGGTGCAGTTCGTCGTGCTAAGCTTTACTATCTACGTGAGCGTTCTGGTAAATCTGCACGTATTAGAGAAAAACTTAACTAATACGCGCTGTTTATCAACGCAAAAAAACGGGTTGCAACCTTTGGGTTGCAACCCGTTTTGGTTTTAATGCTATTGCGATTTTTTAGCGCTATATTTAAAAACCAATACACATCTTCAAATCACAATATCTTCTTACTTCTTGCAAAAAATGATGTACAAAAATGAATGATAAAACGATAGTTACACACAACGGCAATTTTCACGCAGATGATGTTTTTAGTATCGCTGCGCTTAAAATTATTTTCCCTTCTTTTACCCTGATCCGCACACGCGATAATGCGATTATTAATGACGCCGATGTGGTTATTGATGTTGGCGGTCAATATGACCCACAAACTGACCGATTTGATCATCATCAACGTGGCGGTGCTGGCGCTCGTGAAAATGGTATTCCTTTTTCGTCATTTGGCTTGGTGTGGAGAAAATATGGCTTAGCAATATGTGATGATAACCAAGATGTGGCGAATGCGGTGGATGCAGGGCTTGTATCAACTATTGATGCCATTGATTGTGGTCATGTTGAAGGGGTTGCTACAGGCATTAGCTTAAGCCAAACAATTTCTATGTTTAACCCAACATGGGAAGAGGAAAGTGATTTTGATACTGCTTTTGATCAAGCGGTTGAATTTGCACACACTTTACTGATTCGTTTTGTAGCTTCTGCCCGAGGTGGTTTAAATGCTAAAAAGATTGTTGCTCAAGCAATAAAACAAGCTGATGATCCTCGATTAATCGTGTTAGAGCGCTATACTCCGTGGAAAAAAACCGTACATAGTTTATCTGATGAGGCATTATTTGTTGTCTACCCATCTCATTCTGGCAAGTGGATAGTGCAAACGGTGCCTGCAGAATTAGGCTCTTTTGAAGACAGAAAGTCATTACCTTCACCATGGGCAGGATTATCAGATGAAGAATTTCAAGCGGTAACCGGTATCGATGATGCTATGTTTTGTCACAATGGCTTATTTATCGCTGGTGCAGAATCATTCGACAGTGTTATGTCGCTTGCGGCTATGGCATTAGAATACTAGTCCTTTTAATCGCGTGCTGATTATTTGTTAAAAGTGGCTTTTAGCCACTTTTAATATTCCCCTACTTAACTCAAGCTAGCCTATTGCAACTCAATTCAATGTAGTTAGCGCTGAAATAGCTGCTTGAGATAGATTTATTATCTCGTGTTCAGGTTACTTACTGCCTTACCCCACTCCACTCCACTCCACCTTGGTCTTAGTTGATAGACAGGTGGCGATCTTTTCCATAATTTGCCTTTTAACCCCCAACGTATCCTGTTAGTATTTATCGTATTGATTAGTTTACTTTTTTGTAATTATTAATTTACGATTTTGCTTTTTTGGGATGGAATGAGAACGTGGCAGAGATAAGTGATTTAGCGCAGCTAAGAACAGACATAGATGAATGCGATGCGCAACTGGTTGCCTTACTTGCAAAACGCAATGGCATTACTCAACAAATAGGCGCAATAAAACAACAAACTGGCGCGCCATTACATGCACCCGATAGAGAAGCCAATTTATTAGCTGCGCGACGCCAAGAGGCTATTAATCAAGGTGTGAATCCTGATTTAGTTGAAGACATTCTCAGACGCATGATGCGTGAAGCTTATCAAAATCAACAAGCCAAATTAGCCTGTGCCGATCCACGATTATCGCCAATTGTTATTGTTGGCGGTGAAGGGGCCATGGGGCAGTTATTTGCAAAACAATTTCAGCGCTCGGGATACGAAGTCAAAATTTTAGATAAAGCGCAGCAATCGCAGGCAGTCGATATTCTAAAAGGTGCAAAACTGGTGATGATCAGTGTACCAATAAATGCCCTTGAAACAGTTGTTAATGCACTACCGAAACTTGATGATGATTGTTTGCTGGTTGATATTACATCAGTTAAACAAGCCCCATTAACGGTACTTAAAAAAGTACATAGCGGGCCTGTTGTTGGCTTACATCCCATGTTTGGCCCTGATATTTCTCATTGGGTGAAACAAACTGTGGTGGTATGCGAAGGGCGCAGTCATGAGGTGGCGCAAGGGTTATTAAAGCAGCTACAAATATGGGGTTGTCAGTTAGTTGAGCTAGATGCTAAAAAGCATGATGAAGCAATGCAAATTATTCAGGTTATGCGCCATTTAACCACCTTTGTGTACGGTCAGTTTTTAGCAAAACAGGGGCATACACTTGCCGAGTTAAGAAGTTGCTCATCACCTATTTATCAATTAGAGCTAATGATGGTTGGCCGTTTATTTGCGCAATCGCCAGAGCTATACACCGATATTATGTTAGCGCAATTTGACAATGTCGAAAGCTTATTAGCGCAGTATCAGTCGCTGTTTTCAGAGACGCTTGAAAAGCTAAAAGCAGGAGATAAGCCCGCATTAATTGATGCTTTTGCAGATGCAAAGTCTTACTTCTCAGATTCAACGGCGCATTTTTTAACCCAAAGCCGTAGTTTATTAAATAAAGCGAATGATGCGAAAGTACTCGATTAAAAAGAATAGCTCCGTGAAAAGAAAAGGGCCGCTAGGCCCTTTTAATATTCGATTAGTTTTCAACACTAACAGCTTGTAAAGACTCACTTTGATAACAACCAAGTACACGAACATATTGAGTGTGCTGTTTAAGCTCTTCTAATGCATGCTTCACTTGGTTATCGATTAAGTTAGCCTCCAAGTCTACATAAAACACTTCTTCCCACGGATTGCCAGGAGTGGGCCGAGACTCTAGTTTCACTAAATTAATATTATGCTGTTTAAAAATCATTAACGCATCGGCAAGCGATCCGGCTTGTTGTTTGGTTGACATAATTAAACTGGTTTTAGTAGGTATTTGAGTTGATACTTGCAGTGGTTTTCGTGCAACAACAATGAAGCGGCTATGATTTTCTTTTTGATTGGCAAGATTCGCCTTGATCACTTCAAGGCCTACATTTTTACCAGCTTGCGCTGAGCCGATAGCTGCACTGTTTGGTGTGTCAAGAGCTGACTTTAATGCACTTGAGGTCGAATCACAGGTTTCATGTTGAAGTTCACCAAGACCCTGTAAAAAACGACTACACTGGGCAAAGGGTTGTGGGTGTGCAAATACCTTAGTTAATTGGCTTAACTCAGTTCCTGGGGCTGCTAATAAGCAATGCTCAACGCTATGAGTAACTTCACCGACAATAGAGACTTGTGCATGCTGCAGTAAATCAAATACTTCATTAATACTACCCGAACTGGTATTTTCAATTGGCAGTAAGCCAAAGTCGGCTTGACCTTTTTCTACTTTACCGGTGATTTCTTCAAATGAGGTGCAACCAATTTCAACTAATTTACCCTGGCGACGGCTAAAATATTTATGACATGCAAGCTGACTATAAGAGCCTTGACCGCCTAAATACGTTACGCGATGGGTTTCACTGAGTGCGTCAGGGTTTAAATTCTTTTGAAGCATGGCTTGTTGATGCAATACGGAGTCTTCTAATATCGTTTGAAACACGTTGTTAACGTAGTAAGCGTCAAGCCCTAAGGATTTGCCATAGCCAATAAGTTTTTCGAGCAAAGCCAGTTCACGGGCCTCATCACGAATGGGTTTATTATTTGCAATTTTATATTCAACTACGCCATGACTAATGCGGCGTCGCTTTGCTAGTAAAACAAGTAAATCGGAGTCGATTTCATTTATATCGTGCCTGAGAGTATCAAGTACATCGTTGCTCATTTGGTTTTCCTCATTCCAAAAATATCACTGATTTTGCAGTGAAAATAAAAAAGCCTCCCAGTTGGGAGGCTTTACTATTCGATTGATTTTATCTCACAAACAGGGAAGCCTCTTCTATATAAAGAAGCTAAAAAAAGAAAAAAAAGTGTGTGAGTAATTTATATTCATACCCTTAATGTATGAAGTGTCACTCCCAATGTCAACAAGCACTTACCTGATGTGGATTTTTTACCTAATATATGTACAAAAGGCGTTGTTTTTTAAAAGTTTATAAATAATTTATAATTCTGATTTAAGTTCTGGTATATTTCTATTACTTACGAAAATAATAATTATAAATAAGGTTGGCTTTTTGTGTATCGACGCCCTCCATCTCGATTTGGCATAAACTCACTCAGTGTAAAGTTATCATTGTTGATCTCTGGCATCTGTTTAGTGGCAGGTATTTGCGCGGCTGCATTAATGCTCAAGTCAGAAGAAAAACAGCTTGTTTTTGAAGAGCATGAGGTATTAAAGCAATCAAATGAATTATTAATAAACCAGTTTAACAACTTGATAGCGACCAAAGTTAAAATAGCAGAGCAAGCTAATATTGTTGTTAGCGAGCAGCTATTTGAGGGCCAACTGTCTTTTAAAAATAATACTACACAGACAATGCAGCTCACCAATGATGGCTCAGTGCGCAGTGCATCAGCGGATGGACTATCAGCCGCGTTTATTCCCCAAGCTGCATACTCTCCCTTTTATAAACAGCTAATTGCTGATTCTGAATCGCTTTGGAAAGTTATTTCACCTACGTTAATTCAAGATTTCTATAATTTTTACCTTATAACTGAAGATAACTTTATTCGTGTTGCACCACCAAACTGGGCACTTAATGTTCCCGGAGATTATACGTTTAATCAAAGTGAAAGCTTTAATTACGCTAAGTCGTTAACCAATCCACAACGTGATCCGCAGTGGTCTAGGGTTTACTACGATAACGTATGGAACAAATGGGTTGTGAGTTTAATTGTCCCTATTTATAACGATGATGAGTTTTTAGGCGTTACAGGCAGCGATATGTCACTCGACTCCTTAATATCGCAATTACCCGTAGGCGGAAAAGAAAAACACCTTGTAGTATTTGATGAGCAAGGGCAATTATTAGCGCACCCAAACTTAGGTTCTGATAGTTATACAAAATACGGTGAGACAGGTAAAAAGCTGCTACCAGAAGACTTTATTTCCCCAGAACTAAAGCGCGTAATTGATAGCGCTGGACAAATACAGTTACCAGAATATGCCGATTCATTTTCACTAAATGATGAAGACTATATTATCAATATTCACAAAGTGGAAGGCGTAAACTGGTATGTGGGTGTATATCAAAAACGTTCCTCAACGTTATCGGCATTGAAAGATTTAAAACTTAAGTTTTTTGGTTTATTTATTCTGTATGCCATTTTAGTTGCTTTACTATTACACCAAGCACTTTACCAATTGGTATTAAGACGCTTACATTCGTTGGTTTATGCAGTTACTAACTTCGGTAAAGGTCATCTAGAAATTGAGTTTCCAAAAGAAAACAAAGATGAAATTGGCACGCTTAATGGCTCATTCAAAGACATGACCATTGAAATACGTAAACTCATTGATGGCTTAAATCAGCGTATAATAGAGAAAGAAATCGCGGAGAAAGCAGCAAACCGCTTATCTAAAGCGGTTGCGTTCTCGGGTACGGGCGTGGTGATCACCGATGAAAATTTTGTCATTGAATACGTTAATCCAAAAATGTTGGAGATGACTGATTTTGTCGAGAATGATTTCTTACGCCAGCCATTACTGACAATTATTGCCAATGAGATGACCATGTTGGTAGAGGATATTGACATTGATTTGCGTAATCGTAATTACTGGCGAGGAGATACGCTTATAGAAGCGCTAAATAAGCCGCCAATATGGGTATCGCTCAGTGTGTCACCTATTCGAGAAGATGGTGGTAAAATCACTAGTTACGTGGCATCAGCACAAGATATTTCGTTTGTGAAAGAAAGTCAGCGAAAAATGGAACAGCTCGCTTATTTTGACACACTAACTGGGCTGGCTAATCGTACATTCTTTAGAATGCAACTTAGAAAGTCGATGGCGCTTGCTGAAAGAGGGCGTTACTCGTTTGCTTTATTTTATTTTGATCTGGATGAGTTTAAGCGTATTAACGATACCTTAGGCCATGATGCGGGCGATCAGCTATTGGTTGAAGTGGCAACACGCTTAAAACAGCGCTTACGAGCGGAAGATACCATAGCCCGTTTAGGGGGGGATGAATTTGCTGTTCTACTTAGTGGTATTGAACATCAAAAAGAAGCATCTGAAGTCGCTGACACTATACAAAAAACCTTAAATCAGCCGATAAAACTTGGCAGCAATGAAGTGATTGTTAGTGCAAGTATTGGTATTACCTTAGCGCCTTTTGATAGCCTAGAAGAAGATCAGTTATTAAAGCATGCCGATTTAGCTATGTATGAAGCAAAAGCCAAAGGGCGTAATACCTTCCATTTTTATAGCCAAGATTTAAATGCAGCAGCTAATGAACGATTATTCCTAGAAAATGAGTTGCGTCATGCGATTAAAGAAAAGCAACTCACGTTACATTACCAGCCACAAGTTGATTGTCGCGATAATAGCGTGGTGGGGTATGAAGCATTACTTCGTTGGTTCCATCCTACGCAAGGGTTTATTCCTCCGACTAAGTTTATTCCGATAGCTGAGGCAACGGGTTTAATTGTGGAGCTCGGTAAATGGGTGCTACAACAAGCGTGTGAGTTTACGAAGCGACTAGAACAACAAGGTAGAGCAAGTAATATGTCGATCAATCTGTCAGCAAGACAGTTTAAAGACGCAAGCTTAGTGCCTATGCTGAAAAAAATAATTATAGAGACGCAGATTAATGCTAAAAGTCTGCATCTTGAATTAACCGAAAGCATGCTGATGGGGAATGTTGAAGCGGCTATTGAGCAGTTACATCAACTTAAAAAGTTGGGTATCTCAATTTCTATTGATGATTTTGGTACGGGTTATTCTTCACTTAGTTACCTTAAGCGTTTCCCTGTCGATATTCTTAAAATTGATCGCTCGTTTGTCAAAGATATACCTGAGGATGATAACGACATGGAGATCACTGCGGCCATTATTGCTATGGCACAAAAGCTGAAGCTTGATGTAGTTGCCGAAGGGGTCGAAACAATCGAGCAAGTTGAGTTTTTACAAAACAATAATTGTTTTATTGTTCAAGGCTATTATTTTAGTAAGCCAGTGGCTGAGGATGATATTCCCGCATTATTTGATCAATTAGCAGCGCTAAAAATTATTAAATAAGCAAGAATTGCGGGTTAACCACCCGCAATTTTTACTTTAAATTTTAATCCTTCTAAAATCGCTTTTAATTTGTCGCGATCATCACCTTGTACTTCAATAACACCTTCTTTTACTGCGCCCCCTTGGCCCATCTTACTTTTTATTGTTTTTGCTAACTTTTTCAAATCATGCTGTTGTGGATCAAGACCAACAACCAGCATTACACCTTTACCTTTTCGGCCTTTGGTTTGACGTTCTATGCGAATTGACCCGTCTTTAAATAGTTTTACATCCAGTTCTTTTTCTGGCTTTGGCTGATCAATTCGCCCTGTTGCTGTTGAATACACTAAGTGACTATCACTCATAATTAACCTACTTAAGATTGAATATAATAATGCGGCAAATAATAACAAATTTGTGAAGCAAAGGCGTAATTTTTGCACCTAAGCTGAACACCTTTTAATGCCCCCAAAGATAAAGCAACCAGTTTAAATACCGCAATTATATCTATGAATAAAAGTGTTTAAAGATTTTAAAAAAGCACTTTAAATTGGCTAGCACTATAAAAACATCCATGCTACTATTTCGGCATTATAGATGTATGGACGTCCAAATGGTTAATTCTTACTTAGAGTATGCTCAACTTAATGTTGAGCCACAGTTAATTCACGCTGAGCTAGAAAAGCTTGAGCAATACCTAAATAAAAATGCTGCACCAGCCGTGCGTTGGGAATATCAAATTCCTGAGCTAGGTGAAGGTGGGGCATGTAGTTTATTTGGTTACCTACAGGATGAGCCGTTTAAACTAAGCGATTATGTCAGCCAAAGTACGCAAACAACTGAAAAATTAGCGCAACTTCAATTGATTGTTGACTACGTCATTGAAAACACAAAGCTTGATTGGTACGGCATTTATCAGAATACCCACACCAATGAAGGGGAGCAGTTATTAAAGCTGGCTTATTTTGGTGCGCCGAGTCGTCCTTTATTTCCGCTTACTGCTGAATTTGCGACTGCCAGCAATAACGTTCAAGTAGCGCTTAGTGGTAAAGGGCGCGTTATTAATAATGTTGAGCAGTATTTAGCGGCAGGCGGTGAATATTACACCTGTGATCCGAAAGTAAAAGCAGAAGCCTGTTTACCGCTATTTAATGCACAACATCAGTGTATAGGTATTGTTGATGGTGAAGCCTTCAGCACTGATTTTTTTGATAAAGCGACGCTCGCGTTATTAATTGCGTGCTGCATTAAAATTCCTCACTTTTTAGTGTAAATAACACTAGTCAATCTAGTGAGTTTTTATGTTAAGCTTATCGCAACAGCTAACCCCTAAATAACGAAGAGATAGCCAATGTTCTCAGTATTAAAACCATTACCAACAGACCCTATTCTTGGCCTTATGGCGGCCTACAAGCAAGATACTAACCCAAATAAGATTGACTTAGGGGTTGGTGTATATAAAGACGAGCAGGGGAATACCCCAGTATTAAAGTCAGTAAAAAAAGCAGAAGCATTTCGTTTAGAAAATGAAATGAGCAAATCTTACATTGGTCTTGCTGGTAATTTAGATTACTGTCAACAAATGGAAAATCTTCTACTAGGTGAACACCCTGCATTATTAGCTAACCGCGTACGCACAGCACAAGCTCCTGGCGGTACTGGTGCACTTCGTGTTGCTGCAGAATTCATTGTACGTTGTAATCCAGATGCAACTGTATGGGTAACCAATCCAACGTGGGCAAACCACATTAGCTTATTTGAAGCTGCAGGCTTAACGGTAAAAGAATACCCATACTACGATTACGAAAACAAAGATTTATTGTTTGATGAAATGGTTGAAACACTAACACAGGTGCCTAAGGGCGATGTGGTGTTATTACATGCATGTTGTCACAACCCAAGTGGTATGGATTTAAACGAAACACAATGGAATACTATTGCTGAACTTGCAAAAGATGTGGGTTTTACGCCATTAATTGATATTGCATATCAAGGTTTTGGCTCTTCTTTAGAAGAAGATGCGAATGGTTTACGTATTTTAGCCAATGCGGTTGAAGAGTTGATCATTTGTTCATCATGTTCTAAAAACTTCGGCTTATACCGTGAGCGTATTGGTGCCTGTTCAATCATTGCAAAAGACAGTGCAACAGCTGATATTTCAAACTCGGTGTTATTAAGTGTGGTACGTAGCATTTATTCTATGCCGCCAGCGCACGGTGCAGACATTGTAAACACTATTTTAAGCAGCACAGAATTAACGCAGCTATGGCACAGTGAACTTGATGAAATGCGTAACCGTATTAATGGTTTACGTAGTTTAATTAAAGACAGCCTGGCAGCAAAAGATATTGCTCAGGACTTCTCGTTTATTGACCGCCAACACGGTATGTTCTCTTTCTTAGGTATTAATAAAGAGCAAATCGAGCGCCTACAAAAAGAATACGGTATTTACATTGTCGGTTCTAGCCGTGTTAACGTAGCAGGTATTAGCCAAGCAAATATCAACTACTTTGCTAACGCAGTTGCTGATGTTTGTAAGTAATCAGTAAGAAGCTTTGGCTTTTAAATAATAAAAAAACCGCACACTCGTTGCGGTTTTTTATTGTTTCTATAATGGCTTAAAGCCAGCGAATAGCACCTGAAATACGTTCATTATACATATCAACTGGTGAGCCAAGGCTTGCAATTAGCACGGTATCGGCCTGTTTGCCACGATTTATATGGCCAGCATAGCGAGAGTCATTAAAATCATCAGAGCCAATTTCAAAAATTTGGTTATCGCTTGGCACAATAAACACGGTCATAGGCCCAAAGTCAGACTCAAACACTAAATGTAAGCCTCTCTCACCTTGAAAATCGCAAAAGGTAACGTAAGTGACTTTACCAGGCAAATCACTAATTTGACCGCCAAGTAAAGCCAGCTTTTCATTAACAGCTTGTATGCTAATTGGTTGAGTCTTATTTAATGCATAAATTTCATGGTAAACATGAGCTAGTGCATGCTCACCAGCCGTTTGATTAATGCTTTGCTCTTCGCTAAACATAAACGCACTGACTGCAATCACAAATGAAGCCGCTAAGGCCAAATGTACTCGGTCAAACTTAAACCATGAGCGTGCACTAACCACGTTATCCTTTTGCTCAAGTTCATCTGTTCTGGCTTTTTCTTTTAACGAGGTATTTAAAATAATTCGTTCAGCAAGATTGTCAGGCACAGGGATTTCAAGCGCATTGTCGAGTTGTTTATCGAATGCTTTGCTTTCATTCAAAAATTGTTGTCTGTCGGCACTGCTGTTTGCAAATTCCTGTAGCTCTTTGTCCAGCTCATTTGGCTGCGCAATTGTGCGGCGACGAAACTCAAGTTCATCCATTATTTTGATGCTCCTTTAAGTTGTTCATCATCACGGCTTAATGCCTCTTTAAGTTGATTTTTTGCTCGAAATAAACGTGTCATGACCGTATTTTTATTTAAGTTAAGAATGTCTGCAATTTCATCTCCGGTGCAGCCCATTACCACCTGTAGCAACAGCGGCTCTTTGTATTCATCAGCCAATAAAGAAATTTGTCGCTGGATAACGGTTTGTTCCATTGCTGTATCTAAGCTATGGCTGGTTTGATCCACTAGTGTGTCGTTATCTACATCACTGTAATCAAATTGCTTGCGCTCAAAGCGTCTGGCATTCTCACGCCTTAAAATGGTCAGCAACCATGGCTTAGCTGCTTTTTGGTCGAGTAACGAATCAAGCGAGCGCCATGCACGTAAAAAGGTTTCTTGCACTAAGTCATCCGCAATAGTCGGGTCGTTACATAACCAGTAAGCAAAGCGATAGAGTTCCTTGTGATAAACATGAACCAAGGCTTCGTAGCGTTGTTGTTTTTCAGCCATATTTATTAAGACCCGATCATTCGATTTTTTATTTCCAAACATAAGTACTTTTTAATTAAAATTATTATAGGCCAAAAAAGTAACTAAGATTCTTATTAAGAATATAGCTCTTTTAACGCAGATGATGACTTAGCTGTGTGCGATTGATGTTTTTTTAATAAACTAACAATCGCTTCTAAATCAGTGCTGGCCGATTGGTTACCGTACAACTGTGCTTGTAAATTATTTACCTGCGCAGTGAACTGCGAGTTGTTTATCATAGCGCATAAATGGGTGAGAGCTCCTACCTTTTTATCTGTTCGAGTTAGCGCGTATAGATTAAGTGCATCGTAAAATGCTTTATTATCACGGCTTTTAGCAAGTATTTGCAGTGTTTTTAATTCTGCTTGCTGATTGCCTCTATGATTTGCTTGCGCCGTTTGTTGCGCTTCTTTAGCTGAGCGTTTTATAAAGTAAAGAACCAGGGTCACAATCCATAATACGTAACCTAATACGGCTACAATAATAAGCCATAGAGGCGTACTAGTATGGCGTTGCACGCTGAGCGCTTGCTGCGTTGGCTCTGCATCCGTGTTGTTTAAATTACTTTCAACGGGAGGGCTCAGCGAGTTTGCTGGTGCTGTGGTGCTTGGTGTTACCGTAATTGTGCGCTCTGGTAAAGTTGCGTAACTAATTCGGTTCATTTTGGTGTTATACCAAGGCAGGGTAATTTCAGGCAATGTATAGGTGCCTGGGGTTTGTGGAAGTAGCGCAAATGAGGCGCTTTGCTGTGATACCACTCGACCATCGCGCACTGCATTATTAGTTTCTTTTTCATCCGGGTAGCTGCGAATACCATCAATAGTAGGCATATCAATTTCGGGTAGTTGCTCTTTAGTCACCCCTAAGGCGGTAAGCATAATAGTGCGTGTTATTGGCGTGCCGGCTTCAACGGTATTATCGTCTGGTTGCCATTGCTCGGTTAGACTTACTAATTCACTGGGTAACCAATCACCTTGATAATTCTCAGGGATGGGTTTGATTTCGATCTGTTGTTCATCGCCAAGTGCCGACACCTCTAGTTGGCGATAGTTTTGTTGAACACGCCCTTGAAAAACAGGTGCTTCAATGATGTATGCACCACTTTTTTGCGGCTGAATTAAATAATTACGAGTGATCACTAAATAACGTTTACCGTTAACCAGTTCATAATCTTCACTTTGCTTACCTAGCTGGGTGAGTTGAGCATCTTCCATGCTTGGTGTGCTTAAGCTGCCATCAAGTAGCTCTTTAGCTAAGTAAAGTTTAATGGTGTAAACGCCAGCCTCTTGCACAAATAAGCTGTTATTTGTAAGCGAGCTTTTTAAAAATATATCATCATTTTTGCCCGCATCGCTGCTTCGCTCTTTAACCGACAAGTTTATCGGTTGAGAGCTGAGCCCTGCAACACTAAAAGAAGGAATTGTGTATTCGCCAGCTTTGCGAGTCATTAACTTAACAGACCACGATGTTTGTTTTTTAATGCTGCCGTTAATAATGTTGGTGCGGCTACTTAAGCTCATAGGGCCGACTACGAAATCCTTTAACAGCGCTGAAGTATCGGGTTGTTGCCCTTTGATTGAATCATCAACGCTAATATTGAGCATAAAAAACTCACCCGCCAGTACCGGGTTTTTATCAACGCTTGCCTCTAATGAAGTGGCGGCCATTAATGGCATGGCAGTTAATAGCAATAAACAGCAAAATAATCGCATTACCATGATTTTTCTACTCCTGTTGGACGGCGTTGATATTGTCTTTTTTGGGCTTCTAATTGCATTTTGTTTCTTAATAAAATAGCGGGATCGTCGGGCACTTTTCTTAGTAACTGATTTAGTTGCTGTGCTTTCTCTTTTTCTTCATTAGTAAGTTCAGCCGCCTGTGCCTGCATAGCTTGTTGTTGTGCTTGCTGCTTTTGCTCATCAGATGGCGGTTGCTCATTCATTTGATTGGGTTGACTCTGTTGCTCGTCTTGCTGAGGCTTACTATCGTCGTCTTTGTTCTCGTCTTGCTGGTTTTGTGATTGAGCTTGCATGTCAGGCTGATTTTGCTCATCTGACTGCTCGCCAGATTGGCTTTGTTGATCTTTTGATTGCTCCGAGGGTTCACTCGATTGCTGCTCTTCACTGTTTTGGCTGTCATCTTCGCTTTTATCTGCGTTATTTTTATCGCCATTTTTTTGCTGATCTTGTTTTGATTTATCTGCACCATCTTGACTTTGCTCATCTTGATTTTGCGAATCATTTCCTTGTTGGTTTTCCTGGTCTTGCTGTTGCTTAAGTAACTGCTCAACTAACGCTTGGTTATCGGCTGCTTGGGTAAAATCAGACTGTAGTGATTGCGCTTGTTTGTAAGCGTTTATAGCAGCATCTAATTGTCCGGCTTTAGCCAGTGTATTACCGTAATTGTAATAACCAGTGGCTGATTTATCTTGACTAAATTCGTTCAGAGCGCTTTCAAACTGACCTTGCTGATACAATGCAGCGCCTTTGAGAGCGCTGGACTTCGCTTGCGCTGCTTGTTGATACTCTTGGTTGTTGTAAGCTTCTAATGCACGCTGATCGGTATTTTTAAATAGTGTTGGTAACTCTACTGCATGAGCATTTTGCTGAGGTATAAAGCTTAGCAATAGCACCGCACCAATAAACGCAGAGCGTCTAAATAAGTATAGAGCTAAGGGCAGTAAAATAAGCAAGCCATAAATGCCAGCATCGATTCGCCACAAGGCTAAATTGGGTTTTTCACTTTTTAGTATTTCACTGTTTGCTTGCGGTGAAAAAATGGCAATATCACTATTGCTTGGTTGATAATTAGCGTACTGGCCGCCACTATTTTTTGCTAGTCCTTTAAGTAAAGAACCATTGAGTGTGGGCACTACAATTTGGCCGTAACTATCTTTTAAAAATCCGCCTTCAGGTAACTTTATTGGTGCACCTTGCTCAGTGCCAATACCGTAAATATTTAGTCGATACTGGCTACTGTTAGTAAAACCACTTATATCACTTTGCTGTTGTTGTTCAATACCATCGGTGATCAAAATAATATCACCATCTAGGTAGCCTGCTTGAGTGAGCAGCTCTTGTGCCATGTCTAAACCTGCCAGCACGTTTGAGCCTTTATCAGGCATAATTTCAGGGCTTAAGCTAGGAATAAGGTTGGCGAGGGTGGTTGCATCATTGGTCAGTGGAGAAATGGTATAGGCAGTGCCTGCGTAGGCTACTAATGCAGTATCACCTTCTTTAAATAACTCAATCATATCGAGGGCTTTAAAGCGAGATTGCATTAATCTATTAGGAGCAATGTCGGTGCTATACATAGAGTACGACATATCCATTACAATAACGCGGGCACTTTTGCTTTGAAATACAGGGACTTGTTTTTCCTCAAAACTTGGGCCTGCACTAAATATAATGGCTAAACTGCAAAATAACGCAACTAGCCACAGCGGCTGACGAGCCTGATTATTTGATTCACTCATAACAAATTGTGCTAAATGTGGCGCAATAAGTGGCGCCGATTGGGCTTTTTTCTCTTTAAGCATGGCAATAAAAAACAGCCCTAGCGCAGGGAGTAGCAGCCATAAAATAGCGGGGCGAATAAATTCAAAATCCATTAGCTTGGCTCCTTCAATGCACGTACTGTTTTTAAAAATGCCATTGCACTTATTAATAGAATGGCCAGTAATAACGGATAATAAAACAAGGCTGTTTGCGGGCGAAAGGTTTGCTCATCGGCACTAATTGGCTCGAGTTTATCAAGCTCTGCATAGATTTGTTGCAGCCCAGCGACATCTTTGGCTCTAAAGTACAGACCTCCGGTTTGCTCGGCAATATTTTTCAGTAAGCTCTCATCTAAATTACTTCCTCCAGAGCCCATATTAAATAAACTAAAACCACGTGGGTTATCAGAGCCGACTCCGATGGTGTACACTTTTATGCCTTCTTCACGAGCCAGTAATAGGGCATCTTCGGGGTCAAGGTTTCCTGCGGTGTTTTGTCCATCTGTTAGTAACACCACAATGCGATTACTTTCTTTTTTACTAGCAAAGCGTTTAACCGATAAACCTAAAGCGTCACCAATAGCCGTGGCACGTCCTACTAAACCTATTTGTGCTTCAGTAAGCATTTTGCTGACGGTTTTTACATCACGGGTGAGAGGTGTTTGCAAAAACGCGGTATCACCAAACAATATTAGCCCAAGTCTGTCGCCTTGACGCTGCTCTATAAAATCGCTAAGCACTGCTTTAACCATAGTTAAACGGTCAACATATTGGCCATTATAAGCCATGTCTTGTTCTGTCATTGAGCCCGATAAATCCACAGCGAGCATAATGTCGCGACCTTCATTAGGCAGCGATATAGGCTCATCTAACCAAGTAGGGTTAGCCGATGCTGTTACTAATAATGCCCATAGCAACCATTCAAGAGTGTTTAACTTACGTGCACTGGGCTCTACATGTTGATTATTTAAATTATGCGATGCAAAACTTGGGATGCGTAAACGTGTCGTTGCATTACTTGCTGCGGGTTTTAATAGCAGTAACGTTAAAGGAAGCGGCAGTAATAAAAACAGCCATGGCCAGCTAAATTCAAACATGCAGTGGCTCCTTTAGCTTAAATTGTTTAATAGCTTGGCGAAACTTATCACTGAGTGCCGGTGGTGTTTGTGCTGTGCTATATAGGCTTGAAATTTCATCTTCATTAAAACCAATTGCAGCAAGTTGACTTAGGGTTTTACACCAGTTAGCTGTGGATTGCGCTGCTAAGCGTGGATCGTAATAGGTGATCACTAAACGCTTTAAAATAATATGCAATTGCTGCGCTGATTGTTGTTGATTAGCTAATTTAATCGCATTACGTTTTGGTTTTTTAAATTGATAGTTTTTGTACATAATTATAATTAAGCCACACACTAAGCACAGTGCAATGCTAATAACTACCCACCAAGCAGGGGCTAACGGCCACCAGTCAACGTGAGAGGGAGCAATAATATCGTGAAGGCCATCAAGTGGAGAGGTTTGCATGATTTATCTTCTCACTAATTGCAGTTCCAGCGCAGTGGCTGCATCGAATGATAATAGGTTAAGCCCAGATTTTGTTAAACGATTAATACGCGCGCTAAATGCTTGCTCGGCATTTTTGGCAAATCGTTCTCTAAAACTGTTATCCATCAAAGGGAGGGCAAACTGCTGATTATTAGCACTTACCGTAACCGCTTGTTGGAAAGCAGGTAACTTATGCTCGAAGGGGTCGCTAATATGGCAGCCTATCAATTCACAGTGCCGAGCAAGTAATTCGAGTTGTTTAAAGCTGGCGTCATCTAAGGCGTTAAAATCGGATACGATATAAACCAAACTACCGGGTTTAGCTAAGTGATTTAAACGCTTAAGGTTGTCACTAAAGTTATTACTGGCAGGTTTATCAATATTTTCAAGTGCCTGCTGATGGGCGTCGCATAAATTATGACACAGCTTTAACACGGCCTTTTCACGGGCACTAGGTTTAAGCTCTAAATGCGAGTGCTGATTAAACACAACACCGCCAATTCTATCGCCACGTTGGCAAGCAGACCACGCAACCAAGGCACTAATATGTGCAGCTTGCACCGACTTTAATAATAATTGAGAGCCAAATAACATGGAGTTTGAAAAGTCAGTAAATACAAATACCGGGCGTTCTTTTTCTTCTTGAAAAAGTTTGGTGTGGGTTTCACCGGTACGAGCCGTGACCCGCCAATCAATAGAGCGTATGTCATCACCGTGTTGGTAATGGCGCACTTCGGCAAACTCCATGCCACGGCCTTTATGCGGCGCTAGATATTGCCCCGCTAAGGTATTTTTTATTCTAACTTTAGGTGCCAGCTCAAGCAGTTGCGCTTTTGCTTTATAATACATCAGCTCTTTAAGCGATAAATTAACACCATGGCTATGACTTAATTTAAGCCATGCCTGAGAATCAAAGTGTGTTTGCATAACTTAAGGTACAGCAACTAGTTCAACAATACGGCTAATAACCTGCTCTTTTGTAATACCATCGGCCTGTGCTTCGTAACTTAAAATAATACGATGGCGTAATACATTATGTACCACAGCTTGAATATCGTCAGGCGATACAAAATCACGACCACTTAACCACGCATGAGCTCTGGCACATTTATCCAAAGCAATGGTGGCACGTGGGCTGGCGCCGTACTCAATCCAGCGGCCAAGTTGCTCATCTAAGTTTGCGCCTTCTCGAGTAGCAATAATCAACTGAACTAAGTATTGCTCTAGTGGCTCTGCTAAATACAGACCCAAAATCGCTTTTCTAGCGGCAAACAACTCTGCTTGCGAAATTTGCTCAAGCACTGGAACTTCATCATTAAGTGCTTCACCACGGGTTAGGCGTAAAATATCAAGTTCGTGCTCAGCCCCTGGATAATTAATACTTAAATGTAATAAAAAGCGGTCTAATTGCGCTTCAGGCAGTGGGTAGGTTCCTTCTTGCTCAAGCGGGTTTTGCGTTGCCATCACTAAAAATAGGTCACTAAGTGGGTACGTATTTTTGCCCACAGTAACTTGGCGCTCTGCCATTGCTTCTAATAAAGCCGATTGTACTTTCGCTGGTGCTCGGTTTATTTCATCCGCTAATATGAGGTTATGAAATAAAGGGCCTTTTTCAAACACAAACTCACTGGTTTGTTGACGATAAATATCAGTACCAGTTACATCGGCTGGTAACAAGTCTGGGGTAAACTGAACACGCTGAAACGAGCCTTCAATACCTTTTGCTAAAGCATTAACCGCTCGCGTTTTTGCAAGCCCCGGAGGGCCTTCAACAAGTAAATGACCATCGGCTAATATAGCAATTAAGAGTGCTTGAGTGAGCGCTGGCTGGCCAATAATTTGGGTGTCTAAATACGTTTTTAAGTTTGAAAATGCGTTAGCTGCCATAATAAGTGGACTGTCCTCGTCAGCTTAAATAATACCTAAAGTGGTTAGGTAACAAATACTGAGCTAGTTATAAGGTTTATAAGTGGATAACTCAAGAGTTAGACTGATTTTTTGAAAATAGTTCGTTATTTTTTAACGCTTTTTAGCCTAACACAAAACTTTGTAAAACCTGCTAAAAAAGCCTATTGTATTACCCTTACACAATGTATGTAGTGATTTACAATGGCGCTTTATGATTAATTTACGTTTATCTATTGGCTTTATCACACGGGTTGTTTAGAATCGAGGAAAACATACAGGTCTGACCTGTCAGCGGGAGAGAATAATAAATGTCTGAGCAAAACATACTTAAAACACCAAAAGGCGACCGTATTGCCATTGTAAGCGGCCTACGTACTCCTTTTGCTAAGCAAGCAACTGCGTTTCACCATGTACCAGCATTGGATATGGGTAAGCTAGTAGTTAATGAAATGCTTGAGCGATTAAATTTCGACAAGTCAGAAATCGATCAACTGGTTTTTGGTCAAGTAGTACAAATGCCAGAAGCGCCAAATATTGCACGTGAAATTGTATTAGGTACAGGTATGCCAGTGGGCGTTGATGCATATTCAGTGTCACGTGCGTGTGCAACTAGCTTTCAAGCAATTGCAAATGTTGCCGAATCTATTATGGCAGGCTCTGTAAACGTGGGTATTGCTGGTGGTGCCGATTCATCGTCTGTATTGCCAATTGGTGTAAGTAAAAAATTAGCCGGCAGTTTAGTCGATTTAAACAAAGCCCGTACGCTTGGTCAGCGTTTAAAAATATTCTCAAAACTACGTTTAAAAGATTTATTACCAGTGCCGCCAGCGGTTGCTGAGTACTCAACGGGTTTATCAATGGGACAAACAGCTGAGCAAATGGCTAAAACCCATAATATTAGCCGTGAAGATCAAGATGCTTTAGCACATCGTTCTCACTCATTAGCAACTCAAGCTTGGGCCGATGGCAAGTTAAAAGATGAAGTAATGACGGCGCACTTACCGCCTTATAAAAGCTTTATTGAAGAAGATAACAATATTCGTAAAAACTCAACGGTTGAGGGTTATGCCAAGCTTAAACCCGTATTTGACCGTCAGCACGGCTCTGTGACTGCCGCTAATGCAACCCCATTAACCGATGGCGCAGCTGCAGTGTTAATGATGAGTGAAAGCAAAGCAAAAGCATTGGGTTACGAAATATTAGGCTACGTACGCAGTTTTGCGTTTTCAGCCATAGGCGTAGAAAAAGACATGCTAATGGGGCCTGCTCACTCAACGCCAATCGCGCTTGATAGAGCAGGTATTACGCTAGCTGATTTAGATCTTATTGAAATGCATGAAGCGTTTGCATCGCAAACCTTAGCGAATATGAAAATGTTTGCTTCAGATAAATTTGCACAAGAGCACTTAGGGCGTAATAAAGCCATAGGTGAAATTAACATGGATAAGTTTAACGTTAACGGCGGTTCACTCGCTTATGGTCACCCATTTGCGGCAACCGGCGCGCGTTTAATTACACAAAGCTTATACGAGCTTAAGCGTCGTGGCGGTGGTTTAGCGTTAACGACTGCCTGTGCTGCGGGTGGTTTAGGTGCAGCCTTTGTATTGGAGAGTGCGTAATGACAGATTCAGTATTTAATTTAACGGTTGATGATAACAAAATAGCCGTGGTAACCATTGATGTGCCGGGTGAAAAAATGAATACCCTGCGTGACAGCTTTGCTGACGATTTAAAAGCATTATTAGCACAGGCTAAAGAGCATGCTGTTAAGGGGATGGTATTTATTAGTGGCAAAAGTGATAACTTCATTGCCGGTGCCGATGTAAAAATGTTAGACGGTGTTGAAAAACGCGAAGATGCATTAGCTATTAGTGAGTTATGTCATCAAGCATTTTTTGATATGAAAAAACTACCGTATACCACGGTTAGTGCTATACATGGCCCTGCTTTAGGTGGTGGTTTAGAGTTTGCTTTAGCCTGTGATTATCGTGTTGGTACCGATAGTGATTTAACAAAAATTGGCTTACCAGAAGTGCAACTTGGTTTATTACCTGGCGGTGGTGGTACACAACGCTTAACTAAAATCGTGGGCATTCAAAAAGCCCTTGAGTGGATGCTAACCGGAAAACAAATTCGTCCTAAACAAGCAAAAAAAGCCGGTGTATTGGATGATTGTGTACCACAAAGCGTACTGTTAAAAGTGGCTAAAGAGTTTGCGGCGAAGAAAAAGCCACAAGCTAAAGAGCCTAAACTTGATAAGATCAGTAAGCTATTAGAATCAAACCCGTTTGGTCGTAACTTTATCTTTAAAAAAGCTAAAGAAAACGTACTTAAAAAAACCGGTGGTCATTACCCAGCGCCGCTTGCGATTATTAAAGCGGTTCGTGCAAGCGTAGAGCTTGATGAAATGAAAGCGTATAAAACCGAAGCCGAAGGCTTTGCTACGTTAGTAATGAGTGATGAGTCTAAAGCACTTCGCGGTATTTTCTTTGCAACCACTGAAATGAAAAAAGAATGGCGCAACGATGACGCTCCTGCGATTAGCAAAACTGCTGTGTTAGGTGGCGGATTAATGGGCGCAGGTATTGCCCACGTGAGCGCGGTTAAGGCTAAATTACCGGTACGCATTAAAGATGTGGCAGAGCAGGGCATAAGTAATGCCATGAACTACACTTACAAAATCTTAGATAAACGCCTTAAGCGCCGCATTATGTCAAAAGCTGATATGCAGTTAACCATGAACCGCATTACTGGCACTACGGATTACAGCGGCTTTAAGCACATAGATTTAGTGATAGAAGCAGTATTTGAAGATTTAGAGCTTAAGCAAGGTATGGTTGCTGATGTTGAGCAGCAATGCCAAGCTAATACTATTTTTGCAAGTAATACCTCGTCATTACCTATTTCGCAAATTGCAGCAAAAGCAGAACGCCCTGAAAATGTAATTGGTTTACATTATTTCTCGCCAGTAGAGAAAATGCCACTGGTTGAGATCATTCCTCACGAAGGCACGTCACAAGAAACCATTGCTCGTGTAGTTAACTTTGCACGTAAGCAAGGTAAAACACCAATTGTGGTAAAAGATATGGCTGGTTTTTATGTAAACCGCATTTTAGCGCCATACCTTAATGAAGCGGCGAACTTAATGCTTGCTGGTGAGCCGATTGAAAAAATAGACGCGGCCTTAGTCGAGTTTGGTTTTCCGGTTGGACCGTTGGCACTGCTGGACGAAGTGGGTATTGATATTGGATCTAAAATTGCGCCAATTCTTGAAAAAGAATTGGGTGAGCGCTTTAAAGGGCCTGATGCTTTCTCGCGCATGATTGATTCAAAACGTCTTGGTCGTAAAACAGGGCGCGGTTTTTATGAATACGACAAGAAAGGCAAAAAGGTCGATGAGTCAGTCTATGAGCTACTAGGTGTAACCCCAGCCCCACGTTTAAATAAAAACGAGATTGCTAAGCGCTGTGTTTCACAAATGCTTAATGAAGCGGCTCGTTGTTTAGATGATGGTATTATCGCAGGCCCGCGTGATGGTGATATTGGTGCTATTTTTGGTATTGGTTTCCCACCGTTCTTAGGTGGCCCGTTTAGCTACATGGACAAATTAGGTGCGAGTAAAATAAGCTCTGATATGTCTACACTGGCTAACAGCAATGCCATTTTTGCACCCTGTGAATCACTGGTTGCAATGGCTGATAAAGGCGATAAGTTTTACACTACAGTCACTAAAACAGCTGAAGTTGAGTCAGATCAGTCAGATGATAAATCGACTGATACTCAAAATGAGATGACTGAGCACAAAGATTAATGTTTTAAGTTAACGTAAAAAAGCCGCAAATTATGCGGCTTTTTTTATGTTTGATAATCAGAAAATATAGAGATATATACGCTTATTTACAGTAAGGCTTCAATAGCCTGTTTGTCTTTATCTGGCATGTTGTCGACCACCAAATTAAATGAATTATCAATCATACGCTCAATTTCACCTTGTGGTATTGAGCCGTCTAAAATCACTGTATTCCAAAGGCGTTTATTCATATGATAACCTGGAATCACCGAAGGAAAAATATCTCGTAATGACTGTGCTTCATCAGGGTCGCACTTTAAGTTTAGCCACCAAATAGGTTCGCCGTTTTCATCGGTTTCACCCTCATTGCTCAGTGCAAGGGTGGCGAACATCTTATGGTTTACTTTATATACATCAACATCTTTAGCAAAAGGTTGCGTTAGTTTAACTAACGGTTTGTTCATTAAATAAGTATGTACAGTTTGTTGGTTCATGAGCCATTCCTTGAGGTCATAATCGATATCTTAACCATAGCATTTTTTCATTAGCTTTGTGGCATGAAATATTATTTGAGCTTATTATTTCTTAATTTATAGACTGATATATTGGAAGTTAGTTAAACCAGTAACTATGTTGGAACTGGAAATGTAAATAAAGTTTTTTTGTTAAGCACTGGCTAAACAGATTTAGGCAAAGACAAGTATGCAGTAACAGCAGCATCACGTTTTGTCAGGTCTGTTTGGTACGAGTGTTTACTATACGTAGTGCAATACGAGACAGGCTCTCCGACACTTAATAAAAAATCATTATGGTCGAAATTGCTCAATACTTTTTTCCAGCGCTCTTTGACTTTAACTGGCGCGCAGGGCAAAGAGTCCAAAATACGTTTAGACTCCTCAAAGTTGCTATTAATAGCGACATTGAGCATATCGTCGTTTGCGGCCCCTAGCCAACTTGTACCACTGGTGCCCACACATAAAAGTGGCATATAAGGCGCAAGCGCTGGGCATACATCATTTCTATACACGTCAACCTTCCAATAGCGACGAGCTATTTTTACAAACTGATCAAAATCCTTTATTGATGTAAAGTTTGAGGTAGCTAAGGATAAAATCTCTATTCTAGGTTTATTGGCATTTACGGTGTCGTTAGCAACATCAATATACCAAGGACCAAGTATCAATGCGTTTTGAAAGTACTGATCTTGCAGTGAGCCCCATGCTTTTTGTAAAGAGTTACCTTGTACAATTAGATTTTTTAATAAACTGAGCCCAGATTTTTTAGTGGTAGGTAATTCCGTTTGCAGTAGTGCAAATACCTCATCGCGTATTTCTCTACAGCGGCCAATAGGGTAAGGTTTTTCTGCAAAGTAAGGAATTGATGGTGCAAGTTTTAAATCAGCTAATAAGCGTAAATGAGCTAGATCAGCGCATATCAATGCACGTTGTTTTGGTGTAAAGTGTTCATTAAGCACGTATATTCCTTTGAGTGATTGTTTAATTCTAGTCCTGAAAGGTCATCAGACCCTAATGGAAAATGAATACTTTCAAATTATATGTGATTTTAGCGTAAATCCTTGGGAGTAGGGTAATTTGGATGAACTACATTTTTATGGGCATGAATCGAAGGGATGGGTGCTTCAGGCTTGGCTTTAATGAGCTTAACCAAGGTACTTAAATCGTATTTAGGTTCGCCGTAAAATTCATGCCAAGCTTGCGGAATACTGTTTGGATCTGCCGCTTTAATTACATGTGCCATCCATTGCTTTCTCAGTTCGGCCCACTCCTTAGTTTGTTTTCCACTTTCGGTAATCCCTAAAATTGGCCTTAATTCAACATACAGTGTTCTTCTTGCACCTTGGCTGCGCTTTACTCCTGAACTATGTAAAACCATTATGTCATGAACTATGATGTCACCTGCTTTAGCGGGTTGTTGTACTACATTAGGAATATCCCACCCATATTGATTGGAAAGTTTGTAAATATCTAAAACTTTATGCTGGGTATTTGGTACGTAGCGTAAACAGCCATCTTCTAAAAGAGCGTCATCAAGGTATATACCAATATTTAAATAAGGATATTGCCTAGAATGAGGAGCATCCTGATGCCAGGTAATATGAGGGTGTGGGTACGGGTATTTATAAGCTACATCTAATTGCAAGGGGACTGCGCCATCTCCTACCAATTCTTTATAAACTTCGATGAGTGGTGGGCTAGCTAATAGTTCAATTATTAATTCAGGTGACTCGAATAGTAAGTCGTTATAACGAAAAAGACGAGGCACACCTGAGTCTGTTGAGATACAACATTGATTATTGAGTTGCCCATTGTGAAAATTCTCTAGTGCTAATGCTTCTAATTTATCTGAAAAACGTTGTAATTTTTTAAGTAATGTTATCGAAAGTGCATTTTCAAAGTGAACAAAACCGTTTTTTAGGAAAAAGTCATGTTTATTTGAGGATATTTTCATAAATTAAATTGTCCTTTTTATTTTAAACAAAGTTCATCCATTTTTTGCAAACTATATATTTGGAAGCGTTTCTATCCAGCGACAGTCTCTGATCCACTTGACCATTACAGGGTAACCTTTGTTTGGGCAAGTCATTTGCCATGCTTGTAATAATGGAAACCCAAAACCATTCCCATTTTCAAAAGCATGCTTTAAAGTCTTACTCGCACCTTTATAAGCATCTTTATGAAAGATAATATCTAGTGATAATGACAAATGAATAGCTGCTGCAACAGCCCAAGCTGTCGCAGCCATTTCTTCTGCGTGCATAGCTTGTTTCTCTCTGCCCGCAAGCAAGCCATTCTTATAAAAGTCAGCATCTAATAGGGGCCTAAAAATTGGCTCACAGACAGCAATATGCCCAGCCTCATGAAGGATATCACCAGGATAGAACCCATTGACAAAATCAAGCAATAAAACGCCTTTTTCTAGCTTAAGGCCGGGCAAAAAAGTTCTTTCGTCTAAGGTTTGATACCGGTGCTTTATTCCGATATGAGTAAGAAAGGCGAGAATTTTTTCAATCTCAGTGTCCATGCCACTCCCTGTATTTAGCAATTACAATTGTTGCTTACAATAATATAGCACTCTATTCTAACTAAGTTTAGTCAGCGTTAATAAATCAATTTAAGGTGTTTTGCTTGTCTAAAATCAGGCGCGAAAAGGAGTTATTATGCAAAATGAATTGAGAGTAAAAGTACCTCCTCTGAAAACAACAATGCAGAGCATATTGCCCTGTTATAACGAAACTGGGCGTTTAGGTTTATTTCAATTAAAGCGAATGTGGCACAAAGTACAGTTTCAAAAGCAAGGCTGTGCAGATAAAAAAATAATAGAAGATGAATGGTCACTCGATGTGATGATCATGGATATTTTAGGCTTAGGGCTCACACCGACAATAGAGTCTATTTTTGCGAGTGATAGTTTTTTAACATTCGAAAACTGGGTAGAGCAGCATTATGGTATGGCTATTTCAAAGACGGCTAAAAGTGAGTTAAATGAAAAGATAGCTGCATTTTTCCAGCAAAAGGGCCTTAAACAACAAAAAATATTGCTAAATCAGCCTCGTCATTACGTTCTAACATCGCAGCAGTGGCAAAGCTGGGATGATAATGGTTACGTTATTATTCCTGAGCTAGTGGAAAAAACGCTATGTGAAGACGTTTGTAACATGGTATATGAACGTTTGAATATGGATAAACATAATCCTGTTTCATGGTATCGAAATCATGAACTTAAACAGGGAATTATGGTACAAATCTTTAATGATATAACCATGCAGGTTATTCGGCATCAGCCTCAGGTGCGAGATGTATTTGAGCAATTGTGGGGTGAAAACAATTTAACTGTAAGCACTGATAGGCTTAGTTTTAATCCACCTCAGACAGAAAGTTGGCGATTTCCTGGGCCAAATCTTCACTGGGATATAAACTTTAATAAACCGCTCAGATTTGCAACGCAAGGATTACTATACCTTACTGACGTTGCCGCTGAACAAGGTGCATTCAGTTGTGTACCTGGCTTTCATAAAAAAATAGACAACTGGCTTGCTAGTTTACCTAAAAATACCAATCCACATCATTTTAATTGCCAACAATGGCACAGTACTCCATTAGCTGCAAAAGCAGGTAGCTTAATTGTATGGCGACATACATTACCGCACGGTAGTTGTTCAAATAAGGGGAGTACACCTCGAATTGTACAATATATAAATATGAGCTCATTATAAAGCTAAGCAAAATCAAGCTAGTTTTACTAAGCCTTTTATTTTTATGATGTTTGATATAAGTAAAATAAATTGAAAGCTATATAAATAAAGAAAGTTAAAGTTGTACCTTAAAACTTTTCAACTAAGCTTAGATCTGAACATAGTATTAGTTCACTAATGGAATTTATTACAATAATTGGACATCAAAGGAACAGTTCACAATGGAAGAACAAAGTTCAAAACCTATAGAAGGTTTGCAATACGTAGATCCCCAAGTTGATGAGTTATTAAGGCATACAATACGAACTCAGCTTGAATCTCTTCTAAAATCCAAATTAACGACGGATCAACGCCAGCAAGCTTTGCAGAAAAGCTTTGTAGATGCGATGACTTTGGTATTGAGCAAAACGCAAATCGAGCATATTCTATTAGTGAACGCTTTTGAGTCTATGTATGATCATGCTGTGCAATCAATGGCATTGGCTCAGCTTAGCCAAAAACAGTTAACTCGGCAATATGTCTCAATATCCGGTTTAATAATGTCTCCCCATAACTGCAAACATACCATAAAAGATGTGTATCGTATTCAAGGTTACGCACGAGGGGTTGATAAAGCAATAAAAGGTAAGCTTGAGCATCTGCCATCAATCACCATTTTATATCCTGCTTGTGGGCCTTTTGCACCACTACTAATCCCTCTGCTTAGTTATTACAAAGAGAAAAAAATTTATACCGAGGAACAAATCAAAGTAACTTTAGTTGACATACAGCCAGGTGCTTTGCTGTCGCTACATCAGTTAGTTAAAGATTTAGGCCTGCAAGGTTATGTTGACCAAACATTAGAGGTAGATGCAACACAATTTGAACCCGATAGCGATTTTGATTTGCTAATAGTTGAAGCCATGCAGCATGGTTTTACAAAAGAAGGACAACTCAGTATAGCTAAGCATTTAGTTAAATTTTTGAATATCGATGGTTGGGTGATACCGCAAAATGTATCTATCAAAGGAATGTTGGTGATAGGCGAAACAGAGTTTAATCAGCAGTGGAAAGGGGCTGAGTATAGCCATTCACTTAACCGAGACTCTCAGGCACTGCAAGATAGAGTTGAGTTAGGAGAAATACTTAAGCTCAACAAAACAACCTTGTTGAACATGCAAGAACTAGAACTGCAAAACAACATAAAAGTGATCCCAGCAAACCAAATTACGTTGCCGACTAATGTGGAAGATATGAGCCAACGAATTTTGGCTATATATGCTGATATAGAGACATTCGCGCAAGAAGGTATTGAGCAATATGACTCAGGGATCACACATCCAAAGCCAGATATGACCTTTTATATTGATACCAAACCCAAAGACGTTGAGCATACTCATTTTGTCGCCAATAGTGGAGATACGGTGCAGTTTTATTATCAGCTGAGTGGTTTACCGGGGTTTGTGCCTGTAAGGGTATAAGGAAGGGACATTTTATGTATAAATATGCTTTTTTTACAGGCAGTTGTTTGAGCTTACCGGCAATTAATTATTTAATTAAAAGCGATCAATTAGCGTGTGTTATTTTGCCAGATGCGGCGATAAATCCTGACTTACAGCAATTGCAACAGTGGCTGCAACAGCAGCAAATAACCATACTGCATTACAATAAATTAGACGACCAACCATTCCTTGCTAAGCTAGATGAGTTAAGAGTTAATCGCGGCTTAATTTACTTATTTAGACACCAAATCAAAACGCCTTTAATTCAATATTTTAATGGCGCACTGGCAAATGTTCACCCAAGCTCTTTGCCTGATTACAAAGGGCCTCAGCCGCTTTATTGGCAAATCCGTAACGGCGAACCACTTACTAGGCTCACGATTCACAAGGTAACAGAGGAGTTAGATGGTGGCGATATAGGATGTGATGTTGAAATAGACATTCATCCCTTTGATACCATCAAATGTCTTCATCAAAAAGTAGCACAATATTTACCTTATTTAGTCTCTCAATTTATTCAACTAGACCAAACTGGCGAGCTTCGTTGGCAAAAGCAAAGACCTAACAGCAATAAGCTCGCTCCTACTTTGCAGCACTCGGAGTTGGTCATTAATTGGCATCAACATAGCAGTACTGATGTTGTCAATATTGCAAGGGCAGGCAATGCTGATATGGGGTGTGCTGTGTTTTATGTTGGGCAAAGTGCATTTCAATTATTGCAAGCCACTGAGGTTGAGTGCGTGCTACATGGCATTCAACCAGGCACTGTTATTGAGTTGGATAAACAAACAGGTTTGGTCATTAAAACCCATGATAGTGCGCTTAAGTTAGACATTATTGGCGCACAGCAAGGCTACCTTGATGGCTACCGTTTTGCACTACTGTTTGCAATAGACCCAGGCATGGTACTGGGTAAGTAAAAAGATAAGCAGTAAATATTTTAACAGGCTTAGTTAAGATGGAAACGATAGTAGTTTGGCTGTTGTATTTATCACTCCTGCATTCTGACTATGCGCGACATTAATCTCAAAAGCGAGACAGATATGAATATAAAAATAGGTTTAACCAACCGTTATGGGTATGAGCTTATTGCGTATCCTTTTAATGGTGGTGCTTATCCTCAAAGCGGAGAAAGAATAGCACCGCTTGAAGGCAAAGGAGAGGTTGTTGTAGCCAGTGGTGAAAGCGTGATTATTGATGTGCCCGGAATAGGTGCTTTGTTGGTGCAATTTTTGGGTGTGCAAAAACTAGAAAACCTCCATGACAAGCATTGTGAAACACCAAGTGAGTTTGATAAATATGAACAGATGGCGCTATTGCGTTATAAAACAACGGAGTTGTACTGGCGTTTTGCAAGCAGTGATGATGCTGCACAGCTTGAATTGAGTGTTAATGATATTGGTACAGTATGCCTTGATAAGGTGTTATCAGGAGAAGCCCGACGTATCTCATTACCTGAGTTTTTTATACCTCCCGTGTTTTTACCTGATGGTGTTACAGTTCAACAAGTAAACAATGAATAAACACCGATGATTAAGTTTACGTTCAATGTAAATACACATAGCGATTAGCTCACAACCGGGTTATTACCCAAAAATGAAAATATCACACACTCTGTTTGTGTTGTTTTGCAACAAGAGTATAAAATAAATTATGAGGAATTAAATATGGCGACTGAACCATTTATTGGCACACTTACTGCGTTCGGCGGTACTTTTACCATTGAGAATTGGGGTATGTGTTGGGGGCAGATGCAGGCAATTAGCGAGAATACGGCTTTGTTTTCATTGTTTGGGGCGATGTATGGTGGCGATGCTCGTACCACCTTTGCTTTGCCAGATTTACGAGGTCGTAGCCCAGTTGGTCAAGGGCAGATGCGAGGAGGGCATGATTATCGACAAGGCATAATGATGGGGACTGAGCGCATAAGTTTGGCTACAAGCCAGATGCCAGCGCATTCTCATACCGCTATTTTTACGCCCTGGGGTGGTGGTAGCCCTATTGCAGCAAAACTTGAAGTTGCTACTAATGGAGGCACATCTACAACGCCAAGTACAAGCACTTACTTAGCAGCAGGTAGTACTAGTGATAACTATGTGGCACCTGGATTAGGTGGGGTTGACTTAGTAGACATACCGGGTCTTACAGTAACTGGTGGTGGCAGTGAGGGTGGAACCGTGACTGTAGGGGCAACGGGGGGTTCCGAACCGATTGGAATAATTAACCCCTTGTTACCACTTAACTGGTTAGTAGCTCTGCAGGGGATTTACCCATCAAGGAGCTAGCCATACTCTGGTTATGTTGTTAGCTAAGGTGTAATTAATAGTGCTTGTAGCTGCTATTTAAACTATAATTGGTTGTTTTGAAAACGTATATCATCGAGCTTAGTGACGATGATATACGTTCAACAGTTTGAACTTTCGTTAAAAGTAAGCGCCAGTTTTAGCGAAAGTTAGAGTAAAGCGAGTTACTATGAGTGAGCATATATAAAGGATTTAAACAATGCATTTTGATTTCGCACTTCCCAAGTATGTTAACCCACAGAGCATGTGTGTTAACTATAATAAAATGACAAAACTAGCCTTGTTTATGTCCGCAATTTATAGCACACATGCTGTTGCAGGGACATATGATTTTAGTTCAGTATCTGGCTCTGGAACACCAACGCTAACGACCACGGTAGACGGTATTACATTAACAGCAACTCAGTCAAACAGTAATAATATAACCCTTACTACAGGCTTTTTAGATCCTGGCACCTCTAACAATAGTGATACTTGGACCATTACCTTTAGCTCACCGATAAATATAAGCCAGTTTCAAATGGGTGAAATTTTTGATCTACCAGATGGTATTTATATTTTTACACCAGATAGTGGTACGGCGGTCAGTATTGATGCGGATGATCCGGCTATTGTTGGCTCTATTGCCACCTTAACACCAGGTGACTGGACATCGGTTAATTCTGTAACAATGAGTTATGATTACCCTTCTAATTCGTCTCGTGTGGGCGTTGATAATATTCAATTTACTGCTGCGCCAGCAAATTTCGCCCCAGTTGTTGATTTAAATGGTGGGATTCCAGGTACAGGGAGTTTTTCGGCGTTTACTGAAGGCAGCCCTGCTACCGTGATTGCACCCGATGCTGAAGCCGGTGATAGTGATGGCGACTCAATAACAACAATAACCGTTGCATTAACAAATGATCAAGATGGCGCCTCAGAAGGCCTTAATGTATCTGCCAGTGCGCAAAATGCACTGAGTGGAATTAGTGGTGCATCAGATATTAGTTTACAAGACACAATTTCTATTACAGGTGCAACTGCAACAACGGCTGAAGTTACCACTTTCCTTAAAGCAATCACGTATAACAATACCAGTTCGTCGCCCAACACAACTTCGCGGACAGTGTCAGTTGTTATCAATGATGGCACTGAAAACAGTACTAGCCGTACAGCGACAATTTCAGTGGCTAATCTTACAGCAGCTAGCTCTACAGCAGCGGGTTTTAGCACCTTAGATGGTACAAATTTAAATCCGGCAATAACGTTTAGTAGTGATGATGAGGTTTTAACTGTATCTTCAGCAAGCCATATTATAGGGTCTACAGCCCAGGGTGGCGATGGTACAGATGAGATTATTGTTATAGATGGTAGTGATCTCACACAATTTACCAGTTTAACCTCCTTTGAAACGCTCTCTACTTATAATGACGGCTCATTAACGCTCAGCGAGTTGCAACACGATGCGTTTACAACGATAAATGGCGCTGGAACAAATACATTTACTTTGGCAAGTGCAGATGGTGATAGCAGCGTAATTGCAGATGCAGACATAGAAACGTATGTTTTAAATGCTGCTTTTAATATTACTTTAGCTGGGACCGCGCAAAATGTTACCGGTAGTAGCAATGCTGATACTATTAATATTGCTGGATTGAGCGTGACAGGTACGCTTGCTGGCGGCGGCGATACCGATGTACT
This sequence comes from Pseudoalteromonas sp. Scap03, assembly GCF_013393115.1. Classification (GTDB taxonomy): domain Bacteria; phylum Pseudomonadota; class Gammaproteobacteria; order Enterobacterales; family Alteromonadaceae; genus Pseudoalteromonas. Next base: position 1,944,763 of record NZ_VDEU01000001.1, read on the forward strand.
GCAAATGAGCACCGGTGCTGATATTAGTAATGCCACGGTAAGTGCATTTGAGTCTTTAGCATTAAATAGTGGTGCTTCAGTGACGATGACTGAGGCGCAGCACGACAGCTTTCCTTCGATAACAGCAAGTGGCACTGATTCAATTACCATAAGCACCGCGACCGATGGCCTAACTGGTAATAGTTCGGTTGAAACGTATGTGTTGAGTGCAGCGAATACATTTACGTTAGGCAATGCATCACAGAATCTAACCGGTAGTGGTGGTGACGACACGGTTAATGTGAATGCACTGAGTGCGACGGGTATTTTAGCGGGCGGAATTGGTACCGATACCTTGGTTGTTACCAACGGTGGTAATATATCAGGTGCGACAGTCAGCGGGTTTGAAGATTTATCGGTTGCTGCTGGTGGCACAGTCACCCTAGGCGCATCTCAGCTTGCGAGTTTTTCTGGCACAGTATCAGGCAGTGGCACTGAGACAATTTCTGTTTCAGGAGATGGTAATGTAAGTACTGTTTCGGCAATAGAAAGTTATACCTTAAATGACGATAGTACGAATACGCGCTCGGTTACTGTCACTAATGCTAGCCACTCTGTAACTGCAACCTCTGCGACTGATGCAATTACGTTTGATTTAGGTTCACTTACATTTACTGGAATCATTACCGGTGACAATACTGTTGCAGATACACTGAGTTTAAGTAATGGTGCAAATATATCAGCTGGGACCATAAATAATATAAATAACCTAACCTTGGCATCTGGTGCTTCAGTTAACATGACGACCAGCCAGCACCAAGGATTTTCAGGCACAATCACGGCTCCAGGCTCAGAGTCTATTACCATTAGCGGAGATGGCGATTTTACTACTTTAGCAGGTGTTGAAAGCTATAGCGTGGGTGATGACAGCACTAATACTAGAATCATTACAGTTTCAAGCAGTAACACCAATGTGGATGCTACTTCAGCTACTGATGTTGTTACGTTTGCAATAGGCACTAGTGCATACACTGGTACCCTTACAGGCGACGCAACAGCAAGTGATATTGTTAACGTATCTGATGGCGCGGATGTCACAGGAGGGGGCTTCTTTAATATTGGTACATTAAGCTTAGCCTCTGCTGCAACAGTAGCAATTGATGTTAATAATATTAATGATTTTAATACAGCCATTACAGGCTCTGCTGGCGCTGATACGCTAAAACTTATGGATGGTGGTATTTTTAATTTTTCCAGCACCACGGTATCGGGTATTGAAAATCTGGCAATCGGCACTAACAGTAACACGACTATCACCTTAACCGATAATTTTAATACTGATGCTGGCGTTGTGTCTTTTTCTAATGCTAGTGGCAGTGCTATTACAGCTGCAGTGACGCTAGATGCAAGTGCATTTAGCGCTGACATTTTAACAATGACCTCATCAGATTTTAGTGGTGATGATGTACTTAAAGGTGGCTCTGGGGCCGATACTTTACGCCCAGGCGCTGGTACAGATACGTTAACAGGTAACGCAGGTAATGATAATTTTGTAGGTAGCTCATCTCAATTATCAGGCGATACAATTACCGATTTAGCCGCAGGCGATCGTATTACTATTGCTGGTATTACAGGGCTTTCAGCCAGTAACGTACGTTTTAATGGCACAAGTACATTAGAAGTAGATACCAACGCCACTGATTTTAACATTTCTGAGCTAACTCTTGCTCTTACAAACGCACCAGGCAACGACCTTACCTTTACGGTTACTGATAGTGGCCCTGATACTATCATTACTTTTATTTCACCGAACTCAGCACCCACATTTAGTTCGCTTAATGGCGGTGCTACATTTATCGAAAATGGCAGTACAGTGATAATAGATAGCGATATGACAATTGCAGATGCTGAGCTTGATGCACTTAACAGCAACGCAGGGGATTACAACAATGCTAGCTTGACTATTCGCCGGCGCGATGGCGCAAGTACAGAAGATATATTTGCTCATTCGGGACTACTCAGTACATTAACTGAGGGAAGTACATTTAGTTACAATGCTAATAATATAGGGACTGTTACCACAAACTCGGCAGGCACTTTAACGCTAACATTTAATAGTAATGCCACTTCTGCAATCGTAGATTCTGTTGCGCAAGCTATTACCTATGCCAACAACTCAGATGTGCCTTTAAATGCAACTGTGCTTGACTATGTATTTGATGATGGCGCGGTTCAAAGCACCGGTACTAATCAAGCGTCAGTCAGTATTACCTCTGTTAATGATGCGCCTACAGTATCAGCAATCGGGGCTAACCCAACCTTTACAGAAAATGGCTCAGCAGTGGCTATCTTCTCTTCCGCTGCTGTTAGCACGGTTGAGAGTGGGCAAAATATTGAACAAATATCACTAACAGTTACTAATGTAAAAGATACGGGCCATGAGTTTCTTCAATTTGGCACCGATCTTATCAACTTAGAGCACAATGCATCGGGTACTTATTCGGGAGCCGTTAACTTTAGCTACACGGTTATGTTAAGTGGCTCAACGGCAACAGTAACGGTTACCGCAACAGATTCAGCTGCAGTATGGCAAAGTTATGTGCCGTTCTTACAGTATAAAAATACCAGTGATTCGCCTACCACCGACAATAGAGTTGTTACACTTACATCAATAAAAGACAGTGGCGGTACATCTAATGGTGGCGCAGATAGAGCAATTGGTAGTTTTGGCTCTTCTACAGTAATCGTAGTGGGTGAAAATAATGCGCCTACTGATATCAGCCTTTCAAGCTCTACGATTAGTGAATCAGTTGTGGGGGCAGGTGCTGATGTTGGAGTATTAACGACTACGGATGCTGATTCGAGCAGTCATACTTATTCGCTAGTTTCATCTACATCAGCTGCAACGGGTAGTTGTACCACAAGCGCGGGCAATAGTTTTTTCCAAATCAATGGCAACACGTTAGAAACCAAAGCGGCATTACCACTGGGCGCTTATACGGTTTGTGTGCAAACAGATGACAGTGCCGAAACCTTTAAAAAATCATTTACTATAACAGTAATTGAAGCGCCTAAACCGACTACCCCTGAGATCAGTGGCACAGCAGCTACAAAAGTAAATCAAGATGAGCTTTATAACTTTACCCCTTCGGCAACAGACCCACAAAATAAAGCACTGACGTTTAGCATTGCTAACAAGCCTAGTTGGGCTAGTTTCAATACTGCAACAGGTAATTTATTGGGTACGCCCACTAAGGCAAATGTAGGGCTTTATCCAAACATTACTATCGCTGTTAGTAATGGTAGCGAGCAGGCAAGCCTGTCACCTTTTAACTTGGAAGTGGTATCAACAAATAGTGCTCCGATTGCACCTAACTTAAGTTTAGAGCTTGATGAAGATTCTAATATTAGCTTTTCCCCTGATATTACAGATGCAGACTTAGACACACTAACAATTAGCGCTGTGTCGCAGCCTCAATTTGGTACATTAACCAAGCAAGCCAATACATTCACTTATACACCTAATGCAGACTATTTTGGCCCTGATAGTTTTAATTATCTTGCAGATGATACAAAGGAAAAATCTGCTATTGCTAAAGTGAATTTTACGGTGGCTTCCATTAATGATGCGCCAATTGCTAATCCAGATAGCTATTCATTAAATAGCAACGCTGATAATCGCTACTCACTTGATGTGTTAGTTAATGATACCGATGTTGATGACGATGAATTGGTAATTGTTAGTGCTAACGCTAGCGTGGGAACAGTGCAAATTGAAGAGGGAACGCTGGTTTATCAGACCCAGGCAAGCACCAAAGGGACCATTCAAATTAATTATTTGATTGAAGACCCTGATAAAGAAATGAGTAGAACAACAGCAACATTAACGTTAAATAATCAAGCCGAAAATTTGCCAACCATCGAAACACCGGCTGATATTGATGTAAATGCAAAAGGGTTGTTTACAAAGGTCAAGTTAGGTGTACCTTCGGCAATGGATAGCGAAGGTAATAAATTAGCAGTCTCATTAGTTAACCCAAGTTTGTTGTATGCGCCAGGTAAGCATTTAGTTTACTGGAAAGCTGTAGACAGCAGCGGGCTTGAAGCAATCGCAACGCAAAATGTAAACGTGAGTCCGCTTATTTCGCTTAGTAAAAATAGCGAAATAGCTGAGAATAAAACACATAGCTTTAATGTGTTTTTAAATGGTGAAGCACCCAGTTATCCAGTGACGATTGCCTATGAAGTATCGGGTACTGCTGATAGCTCTGATCATGATTTAGTGTCGTCAGAGTTGGTTATTAACAGTGGCACGCAGGGACAAGTTAATTTTACAACGTATGCAGACTCCGAAACGGAAGGCAATGAAACCGTTGTAATTACACTGGCAGATACACTAAATTTAGGTGCGAAGTCTTCAGCCACAATCACTATTGTTGAAAATAATGTAGCACCTACTATTAGTACCAGTATTACACAAGGTTCTCAACAAAGATCACTTGTTACCATAGGTAATGATCTTGTCACGATTAAAGCTGTTGCTCAGGATGCAAATCCGAACGATAACGTAACGTTAAAGTGGGTATCAGAGGATAATAAACTCCTTAATACAAGCGTAAATGAAAACGAATTTGTTTTTTCAACACAATCACTAACTCCTGGTATTTATAAAGTAACGGTAACAGCGCAAGACTCTGGCGAGCCAAGTCTCTCAACAACAAAAGATGTTTACGTTGAAGTATTAACCTCACTTGAGGCGCTAGGGCAGGAAGATTCCGATGGTGACCTTATCCCAGATGCACAAGAAGGTTACGGTGATAGTGACGGTGATGGCATTCCTGATTATTTAGATGCAATCAGTGAATGTAATGTCATGCAAGAACAAGTTAAAGACAGTGATAAGTTCTTAGTAGAAGGCGAGCCGGGCGTTTGCGTTAGAAAAGGGGTTACAGTTTCACAAAATGCAATGGGCGGTGTTCAGTTGCTTGATAGTGAATTACCTGAAGATGAAGGCGCGGTAAATACAGGCGGACTATTTGATTTTATCGCAACAGGTTTACCTAATGCTGGAGATACTTACAGCATAGTAATACCGCAAAGAAAACCAATCTCACAAAACTCTGTTTACAGAAAATTAAAAGAGGGACAGTGGATTGATTTTGATACATCTGGTGACAACCAATTACTTTCTACAGCAGGTGAGCCTGGTTATTGCCCTCCACCAAGAGGTAGTGAGTGGACGCAAGGGCTAACTGAAGGTGCATGGTGTGTACAATTACAAATTGTTGATGGTGGCCCTAATGATGACGATGGCAAAGCGAACCGAACGATAGTCGATCCAGGCGGTGTTGCAATTATTCGTACATCGAACCAGCTTCCTAAGGCTAATCAGGATGAGATAACAATTGGTGCAGGAGAATCGGCGACTATTGATGTATTGAAAAATGATACAGATCTGGACGGCGATACACTTACTTTAAGCGGCGCGACGGCTGATTTTGGTGATGTAAGTATTGTTGATGAGCAGTTACTGTATACCCCACCAGCTGGATTTGTTGGTGTTGCGATTATTGAATATAGTATTAGTGATGGCAAAGGGGGCACATCAAACAGCCAAGTTAAAGTTAACTTAGTTATAAATAATGCACCAACAGCTGTTTTTGATTCGGCAACAACCACAGATAACACATCGATAGAAATAGATGTACTTCGTAATGATTCAGATATTGATGGTGATGAATTATTTGTCGTTAATGCAGTTGCAGCTCAAGGCACAGTAACAATTAACATTAACGGCACTTTACAATACATACCTAAAAGTGGCTTTGACGGTGTTGATATTATTGATTACACAATAAAAGATAGCAAAGGTGCAAAGTCTACAGCACAAGTAAAAGTGACGGTTAGCGCTGTTAAATCAGTGGCCATCAGTAATAAGTCATCAGGAGGAAGTATGGGAGGTTTGGGTTTATTACTGATTTCAGTACTTGTTATTAGTCGAAGAAGATCAATACTTCCAAGCTTTGCAATAGTAACGACTAGTTGTTTAATTAGTACCAGTGCAATGGCTGATACATGGTCGTTTGAGGCCACGCTAGGTGAGTCTAAAGCAAAGCATTCTTTAGCAACTAAGGACAACAAGGCTAATTTAGATTCTATTGATGATACTGATACTAGCTGGTCAATTGGCGCTTATTATGACCTGTCACCCAATTGGGAAGTCGCTATAAGATATATTGATTTAGGTGAAGGTCGAGCCGATTTAACTGCCCAAACAGTGAAAGCTGATGCAGATAAATTACATCAAGATTATTCACGCTTTGTACCGGTGTTACCAAAAGGGGTGGCAGCTGAAGTAGGTTACCGACATATGCTTGCTGAATCTTTAAGTACAAAGGTATTTTTAGGCGCTTATCGTCATCAGTATAAAATACAAAGTAGCATCACGGATGGAGCTCCCTTAGAGTATAAAGAACACGCTACCAAACCTTATATAGGTGCCGCTTTAGGTTATTCGGTTTATAAACAGACTGAATTATTACTAAAGTATACTTATTATAAAGTTTCAAAAAATGATGTAAGTGAGTTATCAGCAGGAATAAAAGTACGCTTTTAAGTTGATGCGTAGTGTGATCAGCGCCGCTATTAGCGGCGCTGAACCACATATTTTTAAAAAGTATGACTAAGTTGTTTTGTTTCTATTGAAGATTCTTCAGTTCGTGGTATGTTTCTCGCAATCAAAAAAACAATAGGAATTCACCCATGCCAAAGGCGAGTGATGTTAAAAAAGGGACGGCTATTGACTTTAATGGCCGTGTATTAGTAGTAAAAGATATTGTACGCTCAGTACCACAAGGTCGTGCTGGTGGTAGTTTATACCGTATGCGTTTATACGATGTAGTAACGGGTAGTAAAGTTGACGAAACATTTAAAGACAGCGATATGCTTAACCTTGCTGATTTAACTCGTCGTGAAGCCATGCTGTCGTACATTGATGGCGATGAGTATGTCTTCATGGATAATGAAGATTACACGCCTTACAATTTAAATAAAGACGCCATAGCGGAAGAAATTCAATTTGTTAATGAAGAGACCCAAGGTGTGCACGTTATTGTAATTGACGGTACTGCTGTAGGTCTTGATCTTCCTTCAAGTGTTGAGCTTGTTGTTGAAGAAACTGATCCTTCAATTAAAGGGGCTTCAGCTAGCGCTCGCTCAAAGCCTGCACGCTTATCAACTGGCTTAACAATTCAAGTGCCAGAGCATATTTCAACCGGTGATCGTATCCGCATAAATACTGCTGAGCATAAGTTTATGGGTCGTGCTGACAAGTAAGCTGTAATGAATTGATAATTGAGAGCCGAGCTTTTAAGTTGCTCGGCTTTTTTGTGTCTGATTTATAAGCACCGCCACTAAAGAATACGTTGCTTTAATTTTCGCCAGTTTAACGCTATTATATGCGCCTTAATTTTTCAGCAGTCAGATGAGCATGGTATTATTTATTTTACTCAGTGGTGTGTTTATCGCACTTATGTATATTGAAACCATTAAAAAGGGTATGCCTGTTAAGCGTTGGTTATTTTTGGGTGGATTATTAGGGCCTGCAGCCTGGTGTTTATTTAATCTACATTATCGACGTGCATTAATACGTAATATTGGTGCAAAAACGTGTCTATGGCGTGCTTAGCTAGTCGCTCTAACTAAGCTGAGTTTTGATTGGCTTTGCTGTTGTTTTAAAAATGCAGTGAATTCATCTTTTGAGAGTGGTTTAGAATAGTAATAGCCTTGTAGTGTTTCACAGTTAAGCTCTTCCAGTATACTTATTTGTGAAGCTTGTTCTACACCTTCAGCAACTACATGTAAATCAAGGTTATGTGCAATAGTGACAATAGAGTCCACCATATTGCGGCCGCGTTCGGTTTTCATATCATCAACAAAGGCTTTATCTATCTTAAGCGTATTCAGTGGAAACTGTTTCAAATACGCCAGCGACGAATACCCAGTACCAAAATCATCCATAGCTAAATGAATGCCACGGGCACTTAGAGAGCGCATAATAGCAATGGCTTCTTGTGGGTCGTCCATTACCGTGCCTTCAGTGATCTCAAGCTCTAAAAAGTAAGAGGGCAGTTCATTTTTTTGTAAAATCACATCAATGCGCGAAGTTAAATCGGGTAAGCTAAACTGTTTTGCTGATAAATTTACCGCAACACGAGCGTTAAATAATCCAGCGTCTAACCATTGTTTTACGTCACGACAAGCTTTGTTTAAAACCACTTCACCAATTTCAATAATTTGCCCTGTTTCTTCGGCGATTGGAATAAATACCCCCGGGCTAATAACCCCTTTTTTCGGCGTAATAAAACGCACTAACGCTTCCATTCCAGCAAGCTTACCAGTACGAATATTCATTTTAGGCTGATAATACACCTCAAAGTGATCTTCTTTTAAGCCAAAGCGCATTAGGTTTTCTATTTGTAGTCGCTTTACTGCTTGGCGATTCATGTTGTCATTAAAGAACAGGTAGCTGTTACCTTTCTTTTTCGCATGATACATAGCGGTATCGGCGTTCTTTAATAGTATTTCAGGGGTGTTACCATCTTCGGGGAATAACACTATGCCAACACTGGATGTGATAGCAAGTTCATGTCCTGCCATTTTAAATGGTGTGGCTATTGCTGCTAAAAACTGTTTCGCCATGCGGGTGATGGTGAGAATATCGTTGGTGTTTGACATAACCAGCGCAAATTCGTCGCCGCCTAGGCGATAAAACACATCATTTTCACGGGTAAGCTTATTTAAGCGCATAGCAAGCTTTGCCAGTAAGCTGTCACCTAACTGATGACCCAATGAGTCATTTATCTTTTTAAAGTTATCTAAGTCAAATACTAGCAAGGCATGGTGTGAATGCTCCTTTGCTAATTTTTTTAAGTCAGAAAAAAATAAATTACGGTTTGGTAAGCTGGTGGTGCGATCTCGATTGGATAAATTATTGAGCTCAGACTCCGTTTTTTTACGCTCGGTTAAATCAGAATACACCACCACGTAATTGGTAATTTGATTTTGCGCGTTTTTAATTTCATCTATCGAGATTTCAAATGGTAGTAGAGCATGGTCGCTATTACGCAGCTTTACTTCTTCTTGAATATGTTCATGCTTTCGAACGGTGTCTTTTATGGACTCTATATAGCCTCTGTCGTAACCGGCTAAATGAAATTCTTTTTTAAGGTATTGCTCACGTACACCACCGAACAAAGTTAAAAAGCTGGGATTAATGTCAACAAGCTTAAAATCTTTATCATAAATAGCCAGTGCATCGGTAAACGACTCAACGCATTTTGCAAATAGGTTTAGTCGCTCTTCGGTTGATTTGAGCTGAGAAATATCTCTTACCGTGCCAGTCATTCGCAATGGACTAAGGTTCGCGTCTTTTTCGATTATTTTTCCACGGTCGAGTACCCAATGCCATTTACCAAAGCTATCTTTAATACGATAAGTGGCTTCGAAAAAAGTACTCTCTTCAGCAAAATGTTTTTTTAGTAGATAATCTACATGGGTTAAATCGCGAGGGTGTATTAGGCTTTTATTCGGTGGGAATTCTACTAGATTGTTGTTATTCAGTACGTACTTGTCGTTAATACGAATAACCTTGCCGGTTTTTATATTCCAGTCCCATAGTGTGTCACCACTGCCTTCTACGGTGCTTTTTAAACGCTTTTCAGATTGCTGTAATTGAGAATGTGAGCGTTTTAGAGAGTGAATAACCGTAAACAAATAAATTAACAATAACGTCATTATTGCGCACACGCTAACGACAAGCGCATTTAAGTTCAAGCTAAACGATGACTCAAATGCACTAGCAGAATGGGCTGTGGCCAAAGTGGCCAACAATAGAATGTATTTTATTATTTTTATTTTTTTCATTGTCTTACTTCTTATTTACAAAAGACAATCTAAATCAAGCGCGCGCAAGAGTCAAAGAGAATGAGAATAAAGTGGTAGATTCTTCGGTTGATTCACAGATTTAGCGCTTAAAAGCTCATATCTTGGGCGATCTGCATTAAAAATTTCAGCTGCATAGGCTTTTACATCCTCAAGCGTTAATGCGTTTAAAGAATCCAGCAGGCGTTGCTGCATATTAAACTGGTGATCGCCATTGCCAATAGCAAGCCATAAACGTTGTGAACGTAAACGCAAGTTTTTGTCTTTTTCGGCAATATGCGTTGTTAGCCCATATTTTTGTTGCAGCCAGGCTTGCTCTGTTAGTTCATCAATGGTTGATAAATACTGACTGATGAACACATTATGCCTGTGTAGTAACATGCTTGGTTCAAATTTAGGTGACTGAATATAAAAAGCAATTCCGGCACGAGTATTAAAGGGCGCATAACCGGCACCGACCAAATAACCCAATTGTTGTGTGGTGCGTAGTTCATTGAAATAATCTTGATTAATTAAGTGATTAAGCGCCATCATTTTTACTTTTTCATCAACATCATCGCTTAATGCTTGGTAGTAAATCACCATGGCATTATCGCTACAAGCGAGTTCTAATTCGTAACGAGTCACTTTAGTAATTTCAAAGAGTGGGCGCTTTAAATCTTCTATAACTGCTGACTTTTTAAGGTGTAGTGCCACCTTTTTCTGAAACTCAAGGGCTTCACTTTGCTGCCAATTGCCATGTAAAAAAGACTCAACATGAAGTGCATTAAAAAACGCCTGTCTAAACTCATTAAACTGATGAAAACAGGTATCTTTAAGTGCATTTGCTAACTCGTCAGGCTGTGGGTTCCACGGCATTATCTTAGCGCCTAATATACTAAAGAGCTCACTAACAGGTTTATTTTGGTTACTATTGCGCCAATGCCTTACCAGTTGCTTTTTATATTCAGCAAAGCGTTTAGCACAAATTTTTACGTTAAATAGTGCATCAATTAGTTGATCAACCAGCTCAAGTTGGCTTGAAGATAGCCCCGCAGTATGCAAGGTTAAGCCACCTTGGTGAGAGGTTAAGTGATAACTTAAGCCCGCGAGCTCAGCTGGATAAAACTGTTCGCCAACACTATCCATAAACAAATCAGAAAACAATCGAGTCAATGCCATATGCTTTACATCTTTAACTGCAAAGTCAGAGTCCATGGCTAAATAAAAATGCCCTTTGGCCACTCTGAAGGTGGCATCTTGTTTAAACCAAAAGTCAAAGCCAGCTTCTTTTACCAGCAACGTTGGATGAGCTTGCTGCGACTCTATTGGATATAAAACAACATCTTTAGCTAAATAAGGATTTGCGTTAGGTAATAACATTTCACCCTGTGGCTGACTAATTTGTGCCAACGCTTCGAGCCAATGCAGTGACAATTTTTCAATTTTATACGGTGTGTTATACCAAGCAGCTGTGTGTTCAGGCTCTACACCCGGATGAATCAGCACTAAACGCATATTGTGAGGGGTTAACCATTGCATTGCCATTTCATGAGTGGTGGCTTTAAAGCCTTCCATTAAATAGTCGCCCTGTAAGTAATTAACTTCATCGTAATGTTGCATGTTAATACTTAAGTTACTGACCCAGTCAATCAGTCGAGATTTTTCTTGGTTATCAAATGCGATCTGTAGCAGTTTTTGTTTATCTTGATACAAGCGAGGCAGTTTGTTGATGTTGTTATTTATTAGGCAAATGTATTCAAATACCATTTCAATAATGTCTTCGTAGTATTCAATGCCTTCATCGGTCAGCGCCATGCTAATATTAAAATCTTTAAAGTTACTACCGTTGATGCCACCTCCGGCAGAAAGAGCATTGATCCAACCTTGTTCTTTAAGCACAGAATACAACGAGCCTTGCCCTTCGTACCCTAGTAAATGGGCAATAAAACTAACTGTTTTATGACGGTAAAAATCGTCTATGTTTGGCATGGCAAAGCTAATAATCAGCTTTTGTACGTGTTTATGTGGCTCTATATGAAGCAACTTACCTAAGTCTTGGCTGCGATAAAGCGGCGCTTCTATAGGTGGTTTTAATTTACCTTGTTTGCCTTTAATTTGGCAAAAATGCTGAGTTGCCCATGCTTCTAGTGTATCTAATGATTCATTGGCACAAATCACTAGAGTCATCCATTGAGCTTGGTAATGCTGATTAAAAAAGTCACGTAATTCATCACTAATACAGCGTTGTCTATCGGCTAATGTTTGTAGGTTGCCTACAGAGAACTTAGCAAATGGATGTGCAGGGTTAACAGTTTCTTTATGCACTTGATATATACGTCGGCCATCGTCTTTAATCTTTAATTTAAACTCAGCCTCAATGGCATTTCGTTCTTTTTCGGTTTCTGCGGGATCCAAGCTGGGCGCTATAAAAAAACGGCTAAATTGCGCTAATGCCGATTCAATATGATTGTTATTAATATCAAAAAAGTAGCAGGTATGCTCCGTGCCAGTCCAAGCATTGGTGTTACCACCAGATTGAGAGACAAAATTATTAAAACTACCGGATTCAGGATACAGATCAGTGCCTAAAAACAACATATGCTCTAAAAAATGCGCTAAGCCCTGCCTATCAAGAGGATCGTCAAAGTGACCAGTGTTAACGGCCATAGAGGCTGCCGCTTTTGCTGAGTCCTGATCGCGCACTAAAAGCACTTTTAGACCATTGTCCAGTGTTAGTGTGCGGTAAGCTCTGTTATCATTGGTGCTGATTTTCAAATGATGCTCCTGAAACTAAACGTATAATTGTTAACAACAGATGATAACTTCAGGAATGCGACGCTATTTACCTGAACATCATGAAAGAACTATTTTAAGAAAATAAATAGGTTTGAGTTATTAATATAGCGGAAATTCGAGCAAATTGGCTACTGTTTTATATTCTTTAATTGGTTGATTTTTTATGAAAACAATCTTGATAATGCGTCATGGTGAAGCAATACCTATGCAGGCTGATGATGTCAGTAGAAGTTTGACTTCTATGGGTCAGCAACAAGCTGAAAAAATGGGGCTATGGTTGCAAAAAATGCACGCTCCCAGTGGCTTGTTAGTTAGTCCTTATGTTAGAGCGCAGCAAACCGCTGAGGCTGTTAAAAAAAGTAATCGTTTTTTATTTGAAGAAACCTGTCACGATATTATTCCTGAAGGGAACCCTCAGGTTGCAGCAGATTATTTAGAAACGTTAATTGCCCTCCACCCAGAATGCGATACCTGGCTGGTTGTTGCCCATATGCCTATGGTGAGCTATTTGGTTGACCAACTATGCGCGGGTAACATGCCAATTTTTAACACCGGTGCAGTTGCCCAAATTAGTTATGATGAAGCGAGCCATAAAAGTGATTACATCACCATAAATGCGCCAGCTAATGTAACCGTATAAACTACGAACCTCCCCAGCTTAAAGCCTGACGATAAAACGTGGTTAGGCATTTATCTAAAGTAAAATGGTTAACCACACACTAAAACTCAACACACTTAATACTGTAGATAAAACCACTGCACTGGCAAGGGTATCTTGGTGTTGTTTTATTTGGCATGCAATTAAATAGGCATTAACGCCTAATGGTGATGCACTTAATAGCACCAGTACTTTTAGCAGTGACTCATTAAGTGTAAATACGTGTGTGCCTAGCAATAATACCAAGGCAGGTAATATGACTAATTTTAATAGACTGGCAATGGCCGCTGCTTGCCAGTTATCGCTAATTTTATAAAAAGCTAAGTTAGCGCCCAATACAAATAACGCACAAGCAATAGCTGGTTCGGCTAAAAGCGCTAAGCCCTTAGTTAAGTCAGCAAATAAAGTAATCCCTGCCAAATTAACCAATAAACCAGTGCTAATACTTAACACCACTGGATTGAGTAGCATATTTTTGGAAAATGCTGACCAAGAAAACACATGACTAGCGCTGTTTGCACTAATTAAAAAAGTAAGGGTGAACAATAATGCGCTATGAAAGGTAATGATCATAAAAATAATGCCCATCATTTGCTCGCCTAATGCGGCAATAATAATAGGTAACCCCACCAATACAGTATTGGAATAGCTACTGCCAAGAGCAAACACGCTATGGCGTTCGTATTGAAGTTTTTTAGAGAGAATGTAGCGGTCAATAATTAGGGCAAAAAGGTAAATTAAAATAACCGGAATGTAAAAACTTAAAAAGCCATTTAAGCTGACACTGGTTTGTAAGTCTGCTTTGGCCATATTTAAAAATAAAAAGCTCGGCACACTAATATAAAAAGTAAACTTACTTAATCCAGCTATATGGATACGCTCTAAAAAGCCACTGCGGCTAGCAATGTAGCCACATAGCACAATAAATATCAGCGGGAATATAATCGAAAATATATGCACTAAAAGGCTCTTGTTGATTAGCGTCTAAACTCATCACTTTGCGGTAAATTAATTAATATCAGTACCGCACCTTTACCGCCATATTCGAGCGGTGCTTGATGCATAGCAATAACATCGGGGTGTTGCACTAAGTATTGCGGCACTTTATGCCTGAGGATATGGCCGCCAATTCCGTGTACAACACAGGCGCAGTAATAATGCTTTTTTTTACACTCATGAATAAGCCCTGCGAGTTCATCTTTGGCTACTTCTTTATTTAAGCCATGCAGGTCTAGAGTTAAATCAGGTATAAAATCCCCTCGACGAAGTTGTTTCGCTAAAAAACGATCCTGACCCTGTTGCACATAATTAACAGTACCGTTAGTGTCTATATCTGGCACATATTCATCAGAAAAGAAAAATTCTGATTGTTGTTGCTTTTTTTGCTGGGCAAATTGCTTCGCTTGTGACACTTTAGGTTTATTACTAAAACGGTGAGTGTCTTGTTTGAACACGCGCGCACCGCTGATACTTTGACGAAACAAGTCAATGTCATCAGGACTAATTAGGCTGTTTGAGTGGGGATCTTTTTTCATAGCGGCAGTCTAAACAAAAAAGTGGTAAAAATCGAGTAAAAAGGTGTGATACCCAAGCAGCTTTGAGGTGCATAGTGCAGCGCCAATAAGGTTAATTTAAAAGCGATTTATACTGCGTTATTGATTTGAACAACAGAGTGACTATTACACTTGCAATCAATGCCTTGTTTAAATTACCTTTAATTCTAACTGTCACTCGCACCTAGAGGTGGCTTGGGTATACAATAGGGCAATCATGGGGCCCATAGTTGTGCCTCGATTGAGTTTATTTTTTGAAAGTAGCAGGCAGATAATACTGATGAGTGAATTACTAATAGAAGAAGCAACCCTGGATGAAGCTGTTGCAGAACTTTCAACCTTACATGATTGGCTTCGTTGGACGACAAGTCAATTTGCAAGTAGCGGTATTTTCTTTGGTCATGGCACCGATAACGCATGGGATGAAGCGGTAAGTTTGTTATTACCAGCACTTAGCTTGCCAATTGATGCACCCAAAGAGCTGATGCATGCCCGTTTAACTAGCACTGAAAAAAACCGTTTAGCAGGCTTAATTGCCGAGCGCATTAACGATTTTACCCCAGTTCCATACCTGACCAACATTGCATGGTTTGCCAATATGCCATTTTATGTGGATGAACGTGTATTAATTCCTCGCTCGCCTTTTGCTGAGCTTATTAATAATCGTTTTACACCTTGGCTAGAGCAGCCAGAGTCAGTAGGGCGTATTTTAGATTTATGTACGGGATCGGGTTGTATTGCGATTGCATTGGCACAAGCATTCGAAAATGCGCAAGTTGATGCGGTTGATATATCCTATGAAGCGCTTGAAGTGGCTGATATCAATATCACCGATTACCAACTAAGTGAGCGCGTATTACCGATCCAGTCTGACGTATTCAGTGGTGTGCCTGGGCAAAAATACGACTTAATCGTAGCAAACCCACCGTACGTTGATGCTGAAGATATGGCTGATTTACCACGTGAATTCCATCACGAGCCAGAGCTTGGGTTAGCATCGGGTCACGATGGCCTTGATGTAACACGTACTATTTTAGATCAAGCTAGTGAGCATCTAACAGATAACGGTTTGTTATTTGTCGAAGTAGGTAACTCTATGGTACATATGGATGCACTGTATCCAGGCGCACCATTTGAATGGATTGAGTTTGAACAAGGCGGATTAGGGGTGTTTGTTATTAGCAAGCAACAACTAGATGCCTACTTTGCACAGTAATTATTAATACTAGCCATTCATCCCAAATGGCTGGGTAACACTATAGCCGAGATAATTCTCGGCTATAAGTCATTAGGAATGAGGAAAGTTAATGGCAGGTAATAGCATAGGGCAGTTATTTAAAGTGTCCACCTTTGGCGAAAGCCACGGCGTTGCATTAGGCGGCGTTGTGGATGGCACGCCAGCAGGCCTTGAGATAACAGAGGCCGACATACAACACGATTTAGATAGACGAAAACCAGGGCAAAGCCGCTATACCACGCAGCGCCGTGAGAGCGACCAAATTAAAATTTTAGCGGGTGTTTTTGAAGGTAAAACCACCGGTACCAGCATTGGTTTATTAATTGAAAATACCGATCAACGTTCACAAGATTATGGCAAAATTAAAGACGTGTTTCGTCCAGGTCACGGTGACTATACCTACTGGCATAAGTACGGCCTGCGCGATTACCGTGGTGGTGGCCGCTCATCTGCGCGTGAAACCGCTATTCGAGTTGCCGCAGGCGCCATTGCTAAAAAGTATTTAAAACAGTTTCATGGTATTGAAGTTAAAGCATGCTTGAGCCAATTAGGGCCAATAAAAGCCGAAAACTACGATTGGGATGAAGTGGAAAATAACTTATTTTTCTTCCCAGATACAAGTAAGCTTGAAGCACTTGATGAATATATGCGCGAGCTAAAAAAACAAGGCGACTCAGTGGGTGCTAAAGTAAAAGTAGTGGCTAAAAATGTACCAGTTGGATTAGGTGAGCCAGTATTTGATAGGCTAGATGCCGAACTTGCACATTCATTAATGAGTATTAATGCTGTTAAAGGCGTTGAAATTGGTGATGGCTTTGATGTAGTCGAGCAAAAAGGCTCAGAACATCGTGATGAGTTAACCCCTGATGGGTTTACCTCAAATCATGCCGGCGGCGTGCTTGCAGGTATTTCAACGGGGCAAGATATAATCGCATCAATTGCGCTTAAACCGACATCGAGCATTACTATTCCCGGTAATAGTATTAACACCGAAAATGAAGCGGTTGAGATGATCACCAAAGGTCGTCACGATCCTTGTGTAGGAATTCGTGCTATTCCGATTGCTGAGGCTATGATGGCCATTACTTTAATGGATCATTTACTTCGTCAACGCGGTCAAAACCCACATGTACACCACGAACATGGGCCAATTAAAGGCGCTATTTAAGCGCCTTACGTTTAAAACTATACTAAACGGGCAATAGCGCGTTTAGTATATACAGGCTATACATCTTTATTGCCGCTCAATAATTTAAATGTGCTCAGCGCACCTAAAAATAAGAGAGCTGTTATTATGCAAAAAAACAATCAAGCTTCCATCTCACAAACTGAATATAAAGCCACCATAAAACGGCTCGAAGAGTTTAGCCGCTTTACCGATAGCAGCATTGGTATTCCGTTTACTAAATTTAAATTTGGTGTAGAGTCGTTGATTGGGCTTTTACCTGTGATGGGTGATTTAGCAGGGCTTATTTTGTCTGGCTATGTACTAATTGAAGCGCAGCGCTTAGGTGTTAGCAAGCGAGTAAAAAGCCGTATTATTATAAATATGTTGATTGATTTTGTTGGCGGGCTCATTCCATTTTTTGGTGATATTTTTGATGCCATGTTTAAAGCAAATACGCGTAACACCCGCATACTTAAAAAACATTTAACAGATAAGCTAACCACAAACCCATAAACATTATTAGTTTAAAATGTGTAATTAGCCCTGTTATTAACTATTTATTTGGCATCAAAAAAGTACTTAGCGAGTATTTCTTTTTGTTGACCAAACTGATCAGATACTCCAATTCCAATCCCAATTATTTCCCCTTGTGCCTGCGGTGGCTCAGCGTGCAGTGCTTTTTTTACTAACGCTAATGCTGGGCTTTGTTCATTCGCGAGTAGTGTTAAATGCGGCTGAAAATTCTGAAATACATTAGGGCTGCCATAACGTTCAAAAGCCACAAGTTTATTAGGGTAATGCTTTACCCAGCTAGGCACTGGTGCTTGATGATCGCGAAGCGGCTCAAGCTTGAGGGTAACCTCATCGGCTAAGCGTTGTAACTGATATGATTTTTCTAAGTTTATAAATGCCCAATTACTTGGTGATACACTAAATCCATTGGCTTTTATCTCAAACGACTGATGCTCTTTTACAATGCGCTCAACCATTTGCTTAATTTCGTTTTGTGCTTCAAGTGGGTAATCCGTTAAATACAAGGTGGCGTGTACGGGTAACCCTTGTTGGTAAAACGTAGTAATTTGGTGCGAGGCCAATTCATTGCTGGTGTTAGCGACTAGCTCAACAATAGGCTTAGAGGGAATAGCAAATACGTTAATACTTATGCTTTTTGCATAACTGCTGGCAGAAGTAGCCAACAGTGTTAAAAAAGTAAAAGAGATAAATAGCCACGACAAAGAGCTGTGTTGTTTAACCATAAGAGTGAGTCAATTCAGGTTTTTGGTTGGTGTATGGTAAGCGTAATTAAGCGTTCAGTAAATAAAGTATGGTAAGGAAGCCTTAATTAATGCATCGCTAATTTTTTACTTTGTAGATAAAAGTACGTACAATTCGCTTCGTTTTTAGTGTGCTTTATACTAATTTTATCTGTCTTTAAAGCATCGGGTTCAAACGAGTATACGAAGTATTTATGCACCAAGTAGCTGATCTAATGTCTATTTTCGAACACACTTTTTACCAAAGCTATAACACGCGTTTGGTAAAAGGTGAGCATGAGCCTATTTACATTCCCGCAAATGATACAACTCCATATCATCAAATTGTGTTTGCCCATGGTTTTTATGCCAGTGCACTACATGAAATAGCTCATTGGTTAGTGGCAGGCTCGCAACGCCGTTTAAGTGAAGATTATGGTTATTGGTATTGCCCTGATGGGCGCGATGCTACACAGCAAGCGGAGTTTGAATCAGTAGAGGTAAAACCTCAAGCAATAGAGTGGGCATTGAGTGTGGCTGCTGGGTTTGATTTTAACGTATCGGTAGATAATTTAAATGGTGAGCAAACTTGTCGATTTGCGTTTCAATCACGTGTTCATGCAAAGTTATTAGAGTTGTTGCAAAACGGGTTTAACCCAAGAACAACCTTACTATTAAAAGCACTGTGTAAATTTTATAACACCACGTGGCCATTACATGCTGCGCAGTTTTCATGGCATTCTCCCGAGGAGTTAAAAGATGCAGTTTAAGTTAGGATTGATTGTAAATCCGGTCGCAGGGCTCGGTGGTAGTGTTGCGCTTAAGGGCAGTGACGGTGAAGACACCGCTGCTAAAGCCATCGCATTAGGTGCAGAGCCTAAGTCAAATAGCCGCACTAAAGCTGCACTTGAAGTGCTGGTACCTCATCAATCAAACATTACTATTTATACTGTTAATGATGAAATGGGGGAGCAAACAGCAAAAGCGTTGGGCTTTAATACGCAAGTGGTTTATCAAAGTAACTCACCCACAACCAGTGACGATACTGAGGCTGCAGCTCGTTTATTACAGCTACAAGGTGTTGATTTAATCTTATTTGCTGGTGGCGACGGAACGGCGCGCAATATTTGCCATGCTGTAGAAGACTCTGTACCCGTATTGGGCATTCCTGCTGGGTGTAAAATTCATTCCGGCGTGTATGCCATAACGCCAAAAGCCGCAGGCCGTGTAGTTGAAATGCTGGTAAAAGGTGAGCTGGTAACATTAAGCGATGCTGATGTGATGGACATTGATGAAGTGGCTTTTCGCCAAGGAACAGTAAAAGCAAAACGTTATGGTGAAATGCAAGTGCCAAGTGAAGTGCGCTATGTACAAGCGGTTAAAAATGGCGGTAAAGAAACTGACGAGCTGGTGTTAGCAGATATAGCTGCTTATGTCGTTAGTGAAATGGATGCCGATATCCTCTATGTCATGGGTAGTGGCTCTACCGTTGGCGCAGTGATGGAAGAGATGGGGCTTGAAAACACCTTACTCGGTGTTGATCTCGTTGAAGATCAAGCTTTAGTAGGGCAAGACCTAACAGCCCAGCAACTTCTTGAACTTACCAAAGAACGTAAAACAAAATTAGTGATCACTCTAATTGGCGGTCAAGGGCATATTTTTGGTCGAGGCAATCAACAACTCAGTCCTGCGTTAATTAAAGCGATAGGCCGCGATAATATTATTGTGGTGGCTACTAAAACAAAATTACAGGCTTTAAATGGCCGACCGCTGATTTGTGATACCGGCGATAGCAAATTAGATGATGAATTAAGCGGTTATATACGTGTAACCAGTGGGTTTAACGACCATATTATGTATGCAGTAGGTCATCAAGATGGGCTGCACCCAGAGGAGAAGTAACACATGAGTTTAGTAAATTACATAGATGCTGCGCAGCAATATTTTGATGATTTAGTGATAAAAGCCACCGATGACGAGTTATTTGCTGGCGGTTATTTACGCGGCCACTTTGATTTAGCCGTAGGTTATGCACAAGTTGAAGAGTTAAATCTAGAAATTGCAGAACTAAACGACACGGTTGAAAAAAGCTTAGTAAAAGCTTATCGCAATGGCGAACTTAATGAAGATGATAAAGCACTCGTAGTAAGAATATGGGATGAAGTAAAAGCACTTGCATAAGCTTTTTTTATTCATTAAAAATAGCGCGGCTACTGAGCCGCGTTTTTTTGTGCCTAAAAAAGAACTTGTTTATTCAGTTAAAATTTACCTCATTCCTTAGATACGCTAAAGTAGCACAGTCTAAATTCTAGGGAACAAGTGAAATGAATAACAATAATGATGCGACAATGCCAACTGGCATAGTTGCGCGATTTTTAAATTTTGTTGAGCGGGTAGGTAATAAGCTTCCTGATCCAGCAATTATCTTTTTGTTTGCCATGTTATTAATCTGGTTTTTGTCTTGGTGGTTTTCAAGCGTCACATTTGATGCAATAGATCCTCGTACTGGCGAAGCCATTATCATTAATAACATGCTTGCCAGCGATTCGTTGGCCACTTTTTTATCTTCTATGGTAAAAACTTTCACCGGTTTTGCGCCACTGGGTGTAGTACTGGTTGCTATGCTAGGTGTAGGCGTTGCAGAGCATTCGGGCTTTATTAATACCGGCCTTAAATTAATGCTCAAAGTAACGCCTAGAAAATTACTAACACCCTCAATTATTTTGGTAGCTATTGTGAGCCATACGGCTACCGATGCAGGGTATGTGCTGGTTATTCCACTTGCTGGGGTAATATTTTTTGCAGCAGGTCGTCATCCGCTTGCCGGTATTGCAGCGGCATTTGCTGGGGTAAGTGGTGGCTTTGGTGCTAACTTTATTCCATCTGGAATTGACCCATTACTGCAAAGCTTTACGCAAAGTGCAGCACAAATTATTAATCCAACAATGAGCATTAACCCGCTTAATAACTGGGGCTTTGCTTCAGCATCAAGCTTATTTATTGTGATGTTAGGTTGGTATATCACCGATAAAATTATTGAACCACGTTTAAAAAATTCACCAGTTGATGGCGAAACTCAAGACCTACCAGCATTTGAAGATGCCCGTAGTGACGAAAAGCGCGCCTTTCTTATTGCCAGTAGCGTAATGATTGCAGGTATTGCATTATTAGCGTATGTATCTGCACCCGCTGATTCAGCGATGCGCAGCAGCGATGGTTCTTTAACAAACTTTAGTTCACCATTAATGCAATCAATAGTGCCGCTAATCTTCTTATTATTTTGGATCCCAGGCGCAGTATATGGTTTTACCGTAGGCACCTTTAAAAGCTCTAAAGACATGATAGACGCGATGAGCAAAGCCATGAATGGTATGGCGTATTACATTGTTATGGCATTCTTTTGTTCATTATTTATTGCTGCATTTAGTAAATCAAACCTAGGTGCTTTACTGGCAATTGAAGGGGCTCAAGTATTAAAAGCAATGGAGTTACCAAGCTCTGTGACGGTTGTGGGCATTATTTTCCTAACTGGTTTTGTAAACTTGTTTGTTGGTTCAAGCTCGGCTAAGTGGGCACTATTAGGTCCGGTATTTGTACCTATGCTAATGCAGCTCGGTATTTCGCCAGACTTAACGCAAGCAGCGTACCGTGTGGGAGATTCTAGCTCTAATATTATCACCCCGCTAATGCCATACTTCCCGCTGGTGGTGGTGTACTGTCAAAAATACGTTAAAGGCACAGGCATAGGTACGCTTATCGCGATGATGCTACCGTATTCAATCGCCTTTATGATCGGTTGGAGTATCTTCTTGCTAGGCTACTGGGCACTCGGTATCCCATTAGGACTTGATGCCAGCTACGTGTATCCCGCTGTGGCGCCTTAACTTATATCTTGATTCATAAACCTCACTCACTCGAGTGAGGTTTATATAAAAGTGCTGTAATATTCAAAGTAAGTCTAAGTTATCTTTCTAAATCTCTCACTATATAACCAAACAAACTAGCCTCACCAAAAATATAAACATAATCGTTTTTGTTATTCATTATTGTAGACTTATCATCGTACCACCTAAAATCATGAGTTTCGTTTGTTTTAGGATCTTTAAAATATAAACGAGTACAATTATCTTCATAATCAGAACCACACTTTTGTACATCAGTTAGGATATATTCCTTATACCAATAGTCGCCTTGCGTGTAGTAAGCCCATAATTTAATGGGGGCAGAGAATAAAAAATAGAGACTTGCATAGATTAACAAAGGGATTAATGGGTACGCGAATATTAATGATAATTTCGTTTTTGTATCTGAAAAACTATATTTAAGATGCTTCCTGTATTTACTGCAGCGTCTATATTTATTGAATACAAGTATATTTAAATAGATGAATGATGCGCCACAAATAATAGGGAATGCTATAAAGAAAATAACGTCGTATATTTCATTTGTGATAAATGGTGGATCTGTAAAGTCCATTAAAATAGGAATAATGATGCATAATAAAATAGGTAACATTATTACTACAAAGAGTAAGTTATCGTAATTTCTTTTCAATTTTTAATTCGTCCATGAATTATAGCCTTTGCTTAGTTTACATAAATTTTATTGTTTTAAAAATCAAAGAAAACATGTTTATACACATTAATTAATCTGAGTTTTGGATAATTAAGCTATCTCAAGCAGCTTTTTTAACGCTAATTGCGTTGAACTTACTTACAATAGGCTAGCTATTGACGCGTAATTTCGCCTTGTTTTTACTGCAATCTCTGGTTAGAGAAAACAAACAAAATATTTTTAATTCAATATGTTAGTTAAGTACCTAATACTGGCTTGCGGCTTCGAGTTACGAAGATTAAGCTGACCTGATACCTGAATTTCAGACACAAAAAAACCTTGGCACTTTCGTGGCAAGGTTTTTTTACTAAAGAGTCGTTGCTTACTTAGCGGTGAAGCTAACTGGGCGACGTTCTTTACGAGGGCCGCTACGCTTATCAGGGCGTTGGCCATCTTTATTAAAGCTACGCTTCTTGTCACCAGCAGGGCGTTCAGAACGCTCGCCGCGTGGCTCAGAAGGGCCTTGATCTTGTGTTAATGTCATACCCATTGGGCGTTTACAGATAAACACTTTTTGGAAGTGATCAAGTACATCTTTAGGCATGTTTTGCGGTAATTGTACCGTACTGTGACTGTCGTGAAGACGAATGTCACCAATAAACTTGCTTGAAATGTCTGCTTCGTTAGCAATTGCACCAACAATGTTCTTAACCTGAACACCATGCTCACGACCTACTTCGATACGGTACGTATCCATAGGGCCTGCATCACGGCTATTACGCTCGCGAGGTTTACGCTCAGCGCGCTCACCGCCACGTTCGTTACGACGGCCACGGTCACCACGATCATTACGGTCGTTGCGAGGGTTGCGTTCGTTACGCTCACGCGGTTGAATCTTAACTTCTTCAACTTTAATTGGC
The DNA here is from genome assembly GCF_013393115.1 of Pseudoalteromonas sp. Scap03. Classification (GTDB taxonomy): domain Bacteria; phylum Pseudomonadota; class Gammaproteobacteria; order Enterobacterales; family Alteromonadaceae; genus Pseudoalteromonas. Next base: position 1,968,805 of record NZ_VDEU01000001.1, read on the forward strand.
GATTGTTGCTGTGCTAAACACAGTAATGCACCCGCTAAGTCTTCAGGAGCAAGCTCAAGTTTTTGTGCCATGTTGGCAGCCACTTCGTTAAAGAAAGTAATATCTTTGTTTTCAAGTGCAAGCGTAAGCTTTTCTTGAAGCGCATTAATACGTTTCTCTTCAACAACTTTAGCTGTTGGTAATTCAACTTGTGCGATTTCAGATTTAGTATGACGAATGATATTTTTAAGTAAATAACGCTCGTTATGCTTAACGAAAAGAATCGCTTTACCAGTACGACCAGCACGACCTGTACGGCCGATACGGTGAACGTAGGCTTCAGAATCTTGTGGAATGTCGTAGTTGATAACTAAGCTTAAACGGTCTACATCAAGACCACGTGCCGCTACGTCTGTTGCAATAACAACGTTTAGCATGCCGCTTTTTAAACGATCAACTGTGCGCTCACGCGCTTGCTGGTTCATGTCACCGTTAAGCGGCGCAGCAGAAAAACCTTCGCGCTCTAATAACTCAGCTAGTTGTACTGTATCGTTACGTGTACGTACGAAAACAATAGCACCTTCATATTGTTCTGCTTCTAAGAAACGGACAATGGCTTTGTTTTTATGTACGTGTGCATTCCAAAACACTTGCTCTACTGACGATACAGTTGAGTTGCGTGCAGAAATATGAACCTGTTCAGGATTGTTCATATATTTGCTGCTGATGTTTTGAATTTGCTTAGGCATAGTCGCAGAGAAAAGACATGTTTGCTTTTCACGCGGCGTTTTTTCCATGATGTTTTCAACATCATCGATAAAGCCCATACGTAGCATTTCATCGGCTTCATCAAGTACAAGTGCTTGTAAAGCATCAAACTTGATAGTGCCACGGTTTATGTGATCGATTAAACGACCCGGTGTAGCAACAATAATCTGTGCGCCACGACGAAGTGCGCTCAACTGGATGCTGTAGCTCTGGCCACCATATAGTGCCAGTACTTCAACACCACGAGTGTGTTTTGCATATTGTTCAAATGCCTCAGCTACTTGGATCGCAAGCTCACGGGTTGGTGTGAGTACAAGGATCTGTGGCTGTTTCACAGACGGGTCAATATTATTTAGTAATGGCAGTGCAAATGCTGCTGTTTTACCTGTACCCGTTTGTGCTAGTCCCAGTACGTCCTTTCTTTCTAGCAATAACGGTATACATTGAGCTTGGATTTCAGATGGTGTCTTGTAACCCAACTCTTCAACTGCCTTTAAAATTGCAGGAGAAAGATTTAGAGATTCAAACGTGACTGGTTCTGACATTAATACGCCTCAACGAATTTAAAGAGGCGCGCATTGTATAGGAAATACGAGGCAAATGCTTGTATAAATTACAACTAATTTATATGTGTTTGATGTTGGTCGAAATTTAACCAGCCCAAGTTGTGCGTTAATTAAGCTGGTTAACAATATACCTACAAATTTACTGGTAAAGGCCTAGGTTTTCTTTGGCGTAGGCTTCAAATTCTGTAAAACCACCAATGTGTGTTTGGTCTACAAAAATTTGTGGCACAGTCGGGCATGGCTTGCCTGCAGACTTTTCTAAATCTTCTTTACTGATGCCTTCTTTGATGATGTCGATGTAGCGGTATTTAAAATCATCGCGGTCATTAGCAAGTTGCTCTGCAACATCTTTAGCGCGAACACAAAAAGGGCAGCCTTCACGGCCAAAAATTACTGTTAACATAACGCTCTCCTCAAATTAGTTGACCCTAGTGTAACTAATTTCATTATTTATTACAGTGCAAAAAACGATTATTGTGTTCGCTTTTTTCAGGGCCTGTAAAAAATAAAAAATATTTTATAAAAAAATCTTGAAATAAAATTGTCCGCCCATAAATAGTTATTTGAGGACGCCTGATGGGTCTTCATTTAAACAGAACTATTTGAAAATTATATTATTAATTAAATTTTGCCGTTACTTGTTCAAACGAAAAGTGGCAGCAATATATCGCTTAAATATGAGGATATTATTATGCGTACAGTAGATTTATCACCCCTATACCGTTCATTCATTGGTTTCGATCACTTAGCATCATTAATGGATGCCGCTGCACGAACTGACAAGCAGCCAAGTTTTCCTCCATACAACATCGAAGCGCTTGATAAAGACAAATACCGTATCACTATGGCAGTTGCTGGATTTAGTGAAGACGAGTTAAGCCTACAATCTGAAAACAACACGTTAGTTGTATCGGGCACTAAAGCAGGTAAAGAACAAAACGATGAACGTAAATTCATTCATCAAGGCATTGCCGAGCGCAACTTTGAGCGTAAGTTCCAGTTAGGTGACCACGTTAAAGTACTTGGCGCAGACCTAGCCAACGGCTTACTGAGTATTGATCTTGAGCGTGAGATCCCAGAAGCGCTGAAGCCGCGAAAAATTGAAATTGGCTCAGGCAATATGCTAGAAAGTAAATAGCTTAGATAGCACACGTATTTTCCCTGTGAAAAGCCGCCATTTGGCGGCTTTTTGCGTTGTTAGTCTTTTAAATCTATTTGCATTTGTTTTAAAGCGTTAATTTTATCTATTGCAACTTGTAGTTGTTCTTGTGAAAGCTTTTTTTGTCGGCCTTTAGCAAGTAAGTCTTCAAGCTTTAATATTTTGGCTTTTGCAGCAATAACAAAACGTTGTTCTAGCTGTTTTTGCTGTTCAAGATGGAAATCTTGATATGCCTGGTGATTATTTAAATCACCACTGTACTGAGCCACTGGCTGAGTATTTTTTACTATGTTAGGTAAATAGGCCACAGAGGTTATTGTTGGCAAGGGGGGAGGACTAGTGTTACTAATTGTAGCCGTTTTCAATTGCGTGCTTTCCAACTCTTGAGTCATGTCATCAGCTGTCAGCTCAAGGGACGTTGTTTGCTTGACACTTTTAGCTTGGTCAAGGCCATCAATATTCTCTATTGTTGGTTTGCTAGTATAATGAGTGAAAAGTGTGTAAATACCAACACAAGCTAAAGCAATGACAGAAACGAAATTTTTTTTACTCATAAAATTACTCCCGTCTTATTTTGCCACTTGAGCCAGTTATTTTCATACTGTTGTGCCGCTTTTTGTTTTGCGATGGCCTTTGTTGCTTGGTATCGAACGGTTTCATCTTCTGGCAAAAAGTAATCAAACTGATGCTCATAACTGTGTATCACCACCCATTCACCACTAGGTGTACGTATAACAGCGGAAATGGTGTTTTCTTTAGTTGTGAACGCAAGTTGTACAACCCAACTACTTTTGTTTTTGCGGTTTAATTCACTATTGTATTGAGCATATATATCTTGTTTTCCTGATATTACTAATGCTTGTTCAAGTGATTTGTTATCCGCCAACGTGCGAAAGTCTACAGCATTGGCTCGATTAGCAAATTGAGCTCCGTGGGCTTTTACCTGACTTAAAAATTTAAACTGCGATTTATTTGCTTGATAAAACGCTTTAATTTCGCTTTTGTTTACTTGTTGCTCTAGCTTTTCAAGAACAGGGCTCTGCATGTGCATCATTGTATTTATGCCTAGCCAGCTTTGAATGGAGGGTCGCAAAATATCTCCTTTAGCTATTTCATACAGATGTTCAATATCAATATTCTGTTTTGCCAAAATCGGTTTGGCTTTTGAAAACGCTATATTGAATTGCCGTTTTTTTATTAATTCACTTTTGAATAGTTCACTATCTCCTCTATGGAGTTTAAAACGTACCTGCATTGATAGTGTATCGATAAATTCATATAAATTAATAGAATTATACAAAATAGGGGTTAAATCGATCTGCTGCATTTTTTTAATCAAGCTTTGCACATATTGACCATTTTTAGGGTAGGGCCCTAATGTGTGTTTAAGCCAATGGCTATCATAAGTGTCAAGCTTTACCTGACTTGACTGTGCCTTTATAGCTAATTGCGAATCGAACAGATTTTTTAAGTAACGTTCAACATGGTATTGAGTACTAAAACCAACGGCAGATTGTCGTTTTATTATTGCAGGTGTTTTTAGCGCTGCTTGTTGTAACAAAAACTGATTCTCATACAGACGAGTTCTAACTTCATTGATTGTAATTTCAGGTTTGTGCTTTAAATAAGCACGATGCATAAAGTTAACTTCATCACTACTGTATTGTGTAAATGAGGCCATTACTAGGGAGTGGTAACACGCCCCTAGTAATGTAATCACTAAAATAGCCATTTTTTTCATTAGCGAGCAACCATGGCGTGGTTCAATAAGTGCACCACCATTGCTATTGCATGGGGCACTACTTGCTTAGCTATATTAAGGCGATCAAAATGATCTTTTGAATTGAGTACAATTCCACCCTGTGCATAAGAAAATGAACCGCCTTGAGTTAATAATGGGCGAACATCTTGGCTATTTTTATCTAAAGGCGAGAACGTTTGCATTGCTTGAGTAACGAGTGATAAATCGTTGAGCTGCTCTTGATCATAGTAATCTTTTACCCAACTTTCCCAGCTAGAGTGGTTAAGGTCTGATGTGGTCCATGTGTGGTGAGGTTGTAATAAATCAGTCGTATGAAATACAAACCCTAATACTTGAGGATTTCCGCTTTGTAAGTAACTTTGATACCAATATTGCCCTAAATTATCGATAGGTTGAAATGGCATTTCTTCAAAGTCATCGTACATAGAATAGGTTGAGTTGCTATCGATTCTGTAGTGAGATTCTGTTACACCATAACTGTTATATTTTGAAGAGTCGGCATTGAACCAACCTGTTTCTCCCCCTTTACCATCATCAAGGTAGTCACCTTTAAGCCAAGCAGATGCAAGATTATCAATAGTGCCCCAAACGGTGAGCTTCTCATAATTATAACCACCAAAATCGTTTCCATGTTGGTCTGCACCTTGGGTATGATTTTGAAAATGCCAATAGCTTGTATATTTAACTATACTTTGCGCTGCTCCCCATACAGGCGCTTGAACACACGAACCTGTAATGGCACCACAGAAAAAGGTGTCTTCAAAGTCATCTACATCATAAGCCGCTTGTCCTAGCAGCTCGGCTAATTCAGAGATTGTCAGATTGTTTTGTGCAGCGTACTGACGTAGGGCAGCATATTCGGTGCTGGCTGGGTGTTGCTGCATATAATTTACGGCATCAAGAACAATACGTTTGTGAGTTTCTTGACTAAAAGCTTGAGCTTGGCTTGTACCGAGTAATAAAAGTGTCGCTGCAATTAATTGTTTTTTCATTTTATTCTCATCATAGTTTGGAGTAAGAGGTGCTATTAAAAAATAAGCTCATTACATTGCCATGACAAATAAATTAAACATTTAATTAACAATATTACCTATTTTGGTACTTTAATATTAACTATCAAGAATGCTGCCGCCAATTGACGGCATTTATATTTAAAGCTTTTCAATATTATTTAAATAGTTGTTACCTTGCTCTAAGGTTGCTTGGCGTAATGATTCATCTTGTTTATCCCAATTACGATAAACCATCCCTATTCGTGGGTTTTTCTCAAGTCGCTCTCGGTGTTTTTGCATAAACTGCCAGTAAAGGCTGTTTAGCGGACACGCATCTTTGCCCACTTTCTCTTTCACTTTGTATTGGCAGCTTTTACAGTAGTCACTCATTTTATTTATATAGTTGCCGCTAGCCGCATAAGGCTTAGTGGCAATGATGCCATCGTCAGCAAACTGGCTCATCCCTCGTGCGTTAGGCATTTCTACCCACTCAATAGCATCAATATAAACACCTAAATACCATTCATCCACTTCATCGGGACTGATGGCGGTTAATAAACAAAAATTACCTATTACCATTAAGCGCTGAATATGATGGGCATACGCGCTGTCTAAGCTTTGTGTTAATGAGTGGCTTAAGCAATTCATTTTTGTTTTACCATTCCAAAAATAACTCGGCAGTGCACGAGTTGCATTAAGCTGGTTTTTGTTGGCGTAATCGGGCATGTTTTTCCAATACACGCCACGCACATACTCGCGCCAACCCAGTACTTGGCGAATAAAGCCTTCAACCTGAGAAATAGATATTTCATCTTGACGTTGTTGGTACTCTTTAACAACACGGTCGATAACATAGCGAGGGGGTAAAATTTTGGCATTTAACGCAAACGATAATCGGCTGTGATAAAAGGTATCCTTATCAGGGCATTGATCTGTCATCGCATCTTGAAATTGACCAAAGCGAGGCAGTAAATGTGCACAAAAATGATCAAGCGCACTTATTGCTTGCTTACGGGTTGTTGGCCAGCTTAATTGCGTGTCTATCTGTCCAAAGTAATTTATTTTATGTTTATCTAAACGCTCAATAATGGCGCTAACATCATTTTTAAATAATTTGGGTTTGGGGATATCGGCTAAATCACTTTTTGAAAACTTATTACGGTTATTGGCATCAAAGTTCCATTGCCCACCGGCAGGTTTGTCATCTTCCATTAAAATATCAAACTGCTTACGCATTGCCCGATAAAAATGCTCCATAGTGACGTGTTTATCTTTTTTAAAGCGTTTATCTATGTCGTTAAATGCTAATAAAAAATGCTCGCTGTCACAGGCATTCACCGTTAACTCGCTATTAGTCGCGAATTCGTGAAGTTGTGTTTTTAAACGGTACTCATCTGGGTATTGATATTCAATAGAGGTGCATTCATGCTGCTTGGCTAAACGCTTTAAAAGAGCGGGTAAGTCATCATCGTCTTTGGTGTCATCTAGCGTGAGATGTAAAACATTGAAGCCAGCATCTTTTAATGCATTAGCGAAGTTTTCCATGGCTTTAAAAAAGGCTGATATTTTTTGCACATGGTGTTTTACATAGTGTGCTTCTTGCATAAGCTCAGCAATAACAAATACGGTGTCGTCTGATTTGTCTTTAAACCACGAATGAGCAGGATTGAGCTGATCACCTAAAATCAATCTTAGTGTGTTGTATTTTTTCATAATTAGCCAAAATTCACTCTTATACGTGATATTTTTAAAAGCGATCTATTTCTTAAAGTATGCTTAACCTGAACTCTGGTTAAGAGGTTTACTAACATATTAAATCAAAAATGATATTTATGTTTATTTTCTCTAGCCAGAGATTTTCAGTGAAAACAAGGCGAAATTACGCGTCAATAGCTAGCCTATTGCAAGTAAATTCAACGCAGTTAGCGCTGAAAATAGCTGCTTGAGATAGATTTATTATCCAAAGTTCAGGTTACCGATAATAGAGCACCGAATGCAATTTAATACAGCGGTTGATTGTAACGATTCAAATTTTATAGCAAACATAGTGTAGGTAAGGCGATAAACTAGGTTGCTTTTTTTATCAACTTATTAGTTATTATGGTTGCTAATTTAGCGGCACATCCTTATAATAGCGGCCATTGTTTAGTAGGTTATAAAATTTACTAACAGCGATATTAAGTTATTAACTTTTTATCTATTGGCGCGGGATGGAGCAGTCTGGTAGCTCGTCGGGCTCATAACCCGAAGGTCGTTGGTTCAAATCCGGCTCCCGCAACCAATCTTAATAGTAGGTTTAAACTTACTACTTTATATCGCGCATTCTAAGTAATGCGCGTTTTGCGTTTAAGCTAATGAAGTTTAATTTGGTCAGGGTACTGACTCGCAACCAAGCTTGGCCCTAGGCCACACAGTTTTTCGTTTTTTGGTGTGACGCCCCGCTTGGTTCGGGGCGTTGTTGTATCTGCACCGTTTGATTTAATGTTTATCGATTAAATCAAAATTTAAACTCAGTATTTTAGGGCTATAAGCCCTTTTTTTGTTTGTATGGAGGATTTTCGTGACAAAACTTGAACAAGATTTAGTAACCATGTTAACGCCTGCGGTAGAAATGCTAGGCTTTGAATTACATGGTCTTGAGTTTGTACAAGCGGGTCGCCATTCTACCTTAAGAGTATACATTGCTCACGAGGATGGAATTTCAGTTGACAACTGCGCAGATGCCAGTCGTCAAATTAGTGCGATTTTAGACGTCGAAGACCCGATTACAAACGAATATGATTTGGAAGTGTCGTCTCCTGGTGTTGATCGTCCATTATTCAAACAAGATCACTACGAGCAGGCGCAAGGAGAGGAAGTACGCGTGCGTACTAAGCTTCCACAAGACGGTCGCCGTAATTTTAAAGGCGACTTAATAGCAGTTAGCAGCGATATGATCACATTATCTAGCGATGGTGCAGAGCATTTAATCATGCTTAGTAACATTGAACGTGCGAACATAATCGCAAAGTTTTAATTCGAGTGCGAAGGAATAGGGCAAGCGAGGCATTACCCATGGCAAAAGAGATATTATTGGTTGCTGAAGCCGTTTCCAATGAGAAAGCGGTTCCAAAAGAAAAGATTTTTGAAGCTCTAGAGTTCGCATTAGCGACAGCGACAAAGAAAAAGCATGATGGTGAAATTGATGTACGTGTTGCAATTGACCGTAAAACTGGCGATTACGATACATTCCGTCGCTGGCAAATAGCTGAAGTATTAGAAGATGGTTCTTTAGAGAATCCATACAGCGAAATCACGTTAGAAGCTGCTCAAGTTGAAGAACCAGACTTGAAAATGGGCGACTACGTAGAAGAGCAGATTGAATCAATTAAATTTGACCGCATAACAACACAAATGGCTAAGCAAGTAATCGTACAAAAAGTACGTGAAGCAGAGCGTGCCTTAGTGGTTGAAGCGTACAAAGATCAGCAAGGCGAGCTAGTAACGGGTGTTGTTAAAAAAGCAACGCGTGATGCAATCGTACTTGATTTAGGTAATAACGCCGAAGCGGTTATTTACCGTGACGACATGCTGCCACGTGAAAACTTCCGCCCAGGCGATCGTATTCGTGGTCTTCTATATGAAGTTAAACCAGAAGCACGTGGTGCACAATTATTTGTAACCCGTTCTAAACCAGAAATGCTGATGGAATTATTCCGCATTGAGGTGCCAGAAATTGGCGAAGAGATGATTGAATTACGTGCCGCAGCTCGTGATCCAGGTTCACGCGCTAAAATCGCAGTTAAGTCTAATGATAAGCGTATAGACCCTGTAGGTGCGTGTGTTGGTATGCGTGGCGCACGTGTTCAAGCGGTATCGTCAGAACTTGGCGGTGAGCGTGTTGATATCGTACTTTACGATGACAACCCAGCACAGTTTGTTATTAACGCAATGGCACCAGCAGAAGTGGCTTCAATCGTAATGGATGAAGACACTCACTCAATGGATATTGCTGTTGAAGCTGATAACTTAGCACAAGCTATTGGTCGTAATGGTCAAAACGTACGTTTAGCAAGCCAGTTAACTGGCTGGGAATTAAACGTAATGACCGTTGATGAAATGCGCGCTAAGAACGAAGCTGAGTCAGATAAGTTAATTAACTTATTTACTGAAAACTTAGATATTGATGACGAGTTTGCGTCATTACTTATCAACGAAGGTTTCTCAACACTTGAAGAAGTTGCGTATGTACCTGCTTCTGAGTTTTTAGAAATCGACGGCTTAGATGAAGAAACAGTGGACGTATTACGTTCACGTGCAAAAGATGCATTAACAACGAAAGCCCTTAAAACGGAAGAAAGCTTAGAAGGCGCTGAGCCTGCTGAAGACTTACTTGCGCTTGAAGGCTTAGAGCGTCATTTAGCATTTGTTATGGCAAGTAAGGGTGTAGTAACACTTGAAGACTTAGCTGAGCAAGGCATTGATGAGCTTGTAGATATTACAGAGCTATCTGCAGAGAAAGCGGGCGAGCTAATTATGGCTGCACGTAATATTTGTTGGTTTGCAGACGAGTAATTTATTAACGGAGGTATTAGAGACTATGGCAGAAGTAAATGTTGAAAAACTAGCCGGTGATATAGGTACAACTGTTGATAAATTGCTACAGCAGTTTTCACAAGCCGGTATTACTAAACAAGCAGGCGATAATGTAACAGAAGCTGAAAAAGCAACGTTACTTGATCACCTAAGCAAGCAACATGGCGGTACTGGATCTGAAGGTCCAGCGCGTATGACATTGCAACGTAAGAGCAAAAGCACATTAAGTGTGACTGGCTCTACGGGTAAAGCAAAGGCTGTGCAAGTTGAAGTTCGCAAAACCCGCACTTACGTGAAAAAAAGTGCTGTTGAGCAAGAGCAAGAACAGCAACGTCTAGCCGCTGAAGAAAAAGCGCGTCTTGAAGAGCAGCAAAAAGCTGAACAAGAAGCCGCAGAATTGAAAGCGAAACAAGAGGCAGAACGTAAAGCGAAAGAAGACGCTGATCGTAAAGCCAAAGAAGAAGCTAAACGCAAAGCAGATGCTGAGCGTAAAGCGAAACAACAGCAGATGACCCCTGAGCAAAGTGCTAAGTCTGAGAAAGATCGCATCGAAGCTGAGCGTCTGCAAAAAGAAGCAGAAGAGGCCGCATTGAAGAAAGCTGAAGAAGAAGCGAAACGTCAAGCAGAAGAGGCAAGAAAGCTAGCTGAAGAGAATTCAGCACGCTGGAAGAAAGAAGAAGAAGAACGTAAGAAACGCGAAGAAACCGCGGATCACCACCTTACGACTTCAACTTACGCACGTGAAGCAGAAGATGTAGCAGATGCTCGCGAAGAGCAAGGCTCACGCCGTGCGAAGAAAAAGAAAAAAGCGCCAGCAAAAGATAAATTTGCAGCGTCTAAAGGTAAAAAAGGTAAGCTAAAAGCGCCAGCGTCATTACAGCACGGTTTCCAAAAACCAACGGCTGATGTTAAAAACGAAGTGCGTATTAGTGAAACAATTACAGTTGCTGAGCTTGCGTCACGCATGGCTGTTAAAGGCGCTGAAGTTGTAAAAACAATGATGAAAATGGGTGACATGGTTACGATTAACCAAGTTATTGACCAAGAAACTGCGCAACTTGTTGCAGAAGAAATGGGCCATAAAGTTATCATCGTTAAAGAAAACGAATTAGAGCAAACAGTACTTAACGACCGCCATGAAGATGGTAAGTCTGAGCCTCGTGCTCCAGTAGTAACTGTTATGGGTCACGTTGACCACGGTAAAACGTCAACGCTTGATTACATTCGTTCAGCTAAAGTTGCTTCAGGCGAAGCCGGTGGCATTACGCAGCATATTGGTGCATACCACGTTGAAACTAACGGCAACATGATCACTTTCTTAGATACTCCGGGTCACGCCGCGTTTACATCTATGCGTGCTCGTGGTGCAAAAGCGACTGATATCGTAATCCTAGTAGTTGCAGCCGATGATGGTGTAATGCCACAAACTAAAGAAGCGGTACAGCATGCTCGCGCAGCTGGCGTTCCTTTAATCATTGCTGTTAACAAAATGGATAAAGAAGGCGCAGATCCAGACCGCGTTAAAAACGAGCTAGCTCAGCTAGACGTTATCCCAGAAGATTGGGGCGGTGATACGCAATACGTTCACATCTCAGCTAAAACAGGTCTTGGTATTGATGACCTTTTAGAAGCAGTATTAATGCAATCTGAGCTGTTAGAACTAAATGCACCTAGCGAAGGTATGGCTGCAGGTGTTGTAATTGAATCACGTCTTGATAAAGGCCGTGGTCCAGTAGCGTCTATCCTTGTTCAATCAGGTACGCTTAACCAAGGTGACATTGTATTATGTGGTCTTGAGTATGGCCGTGTTCGTGCAATGCGCGATGAAAACGGTAAAGACATTAAATCTGCGGGTCCTTCTATTCCTGTTGAGATTTTAGGTCTTTCTGGTATTCCAGCAGCGGGTGATGAAGCAACAGTAGTTAAAGACGAGCGTAAAGCACGTGAAGTTGCACTTTACCGTCAAGGTAAATTCCGCGATGTTAAATTAGCGCGTCAGCAAAAAGCGAAGCTTGAAAACATGTTTACTAACATGACTGAAGGCGACGTGTCTGAAGTTAACGTGGTACTTAAAGCAGACGTTCAAGGTTCAATTGAAGCAATTTCAGACTCACTAACTAAACTTTCTACTGATGAAGTAAAAGTGAAGATTGTTGGTTCTGGTGTTGGTGGTATCACTGAAACAGATGCAACTCTTGCTGCAGCGTCTAACGCAATCGTAGTTGGCTTTAACGTTCGTGCCGATGCATCAGCGCGTAAAGTGATTGACTCTGAAAACTTAGACCTTCGTTACTACAGCGTAATTTACGCACTTATCGAAGAAGTTAAGCAAGCCATGTCTGGTATGCTTGCTCCTGAGTTTAAACAAGAGATCATTGGTCTTGCTGAAGTACGTGATGTATTTAAGTCTCCAAAAATTGGCGCAATTGCTGGTTGTATGGTTACTGAAGGTACTATCAAACGTAGCGCACCAATTCGTGTACTTCGTGATAACGTGGTTATTTACGAAGGTGAACTTGAGTCATTACGTCGCTTTAAAGATGACGTACAAGACGTTCGTAACGGCATGGAATGTGGTATCGGCGTTAAGAACTACAATGACGTTCGCGTTGGTGACCAAATCGAAGTATTTGAAACAGTTGAAGTACAACGTAGTCTTTAATTGTTGTTAGGTGTTGTTGGACATTCAAGGTCGTACCTCGATAGCCCAACATACCCTATGCTAAGATTTTAAATGGGGGCTCAGCCCCCATTTGTGTATCCATTATTTAGTTAACTTGTTATTGTTTTTCAATAAGTTATAATTTTAGGAAAGTGAAATGAGAGAATTTTCTCGCACTGATCGTGTTGCTCAGCAAATTCAAAAAGAAATTGCTGTGATTCTACAACGCGAAATTAAAGATCCGCGCTTAGGCATGGTGACAGTGTCTGCGGTAGAAGTATCACGCGATTTATCTTATGCCAAAGTTTTTATCACGGTGTTTAACACTGAAGACGAAAATGCAGCAAAACAGAGTGCAAAAGTACTGAACGAAGCAACGGGCTATATCCGTTCGTTACTAGGTAAGCGTATTCGCGCACGTATTATGCCAGAGCTTAAATTTGTGGTTGATAACTCATTAATGGAAGGGATGCGCATCTCTAACTTAGTGGACTCTATCATTCGTGAAGATAATGCTAAGCATGTTGATGATGAAACAGATAGCGAAGAAGGCACTAAAGACTAATGGCAAGACGCAGTAAAGGCCGTCCAGTTGATGGTATTTTGTTGTTAAACAAACCAGAAGGCATTTCATCAAACAAGGCATTACAGCAGGCTAAAGGTATTTATTTTGCGCAAAAAGCGGGGCACACAGGTGCGCTTGATCCGCTTGCGACCGGCATGCTGCCAATTTGTTTTGGTGAAGCGACTAAGTTTACCCAGTTTTTACTCGATACAGATAAAACCTATGTTGTTCGAGCTAAGCTAGGTGAACGTACTACCACATCAGACTCTGATGGCGAAGTGGTCGAAACTCGCGATGTGAATGTTACTTCCCAATTACTAAGCGAAGAGATTGCTAAGTTTTTAGGTGAGTCAGACCAATATCCATCAATGTATTCAGCGCTTAAATATGAAGGTAAACCTTTATATAAATATGCGCGTGAAGGTATAGAAGTTCCTCGCAAATGTCGAAAAATTAACGTATTTAGCTTAACGCTTGATGAGTTTGATGAGCAAGCTAACGAGATACAAATGACTGCACATGTATCTAAAGGTACGTATATTCGTACTATCGTTGATGACTTAGGTGAAAACTTAGGCTGCGGCGCGCATGTGATTATGCTGCATCGTAGTGCTGTTGGGCATTACCCTGCAGATAAAATGGTCACACTTGAGCAGTTAGAAGCGTTATTAAATCAAGCGAAAGAACAAGACGTTGCGCCTTCAACTTACCTTGACGAACTATTATTGCCAATGGACACCGCGTTAGTTGATTTACCCGTTGTGGAAATTACTAAAGAGCAGGGAATGGCATTTAGCCATGGTCAAGCTGTGGTGTTGGGTAAAGCCCTGCCTGAAGGTGCAATAAAGGTACTGGCTGACGGAATATTTATTGGTACGGGCGAACGTAATCCTGATGGCCATTTAAAGTCAAAGCGCGGCTTGTCTAATCAACAACCAGAGTAAAGTTTAACTTGTAGTTATGCTGATAATTGGTAGAATACGCCCGCTTAATCGTTTTGGCTGAATTAGTGATCGGCTAAAGCACCTATTAAATTTAACTTTTGGAGTTATTATGTCACTAAGCAATCAAGAAAAAATCGATATCATTGCTAAATTCGCACGCGCTGAAGGCGACACTGGTTCACCTGAAGTACAAGTAGCATTACTTACTTTTGATATCAACAAGCTTCAAGGTCACTTTGCTGATCACAAGCATGACTTCCACTCACGTCGTGGTCTGCTTCGTAAAGTAAGCACTCGCCGTAAACTGCTTGATTACCTTAAAGGTAAAGATATCTCGCGTTATACTGCGTTAATCAAAGAGCTTGGCCTACGTCGCTAAGAACTTGATTATCAAAAGGGGAGCTTTTTAGCTCCTTTTTTTGTGTCTAAATTTCCCCATACCCACATCGATTAATCCCCTTGAAATATCAGCTAAAAGCCACATTGTAAGTAACAGCAAAGTACATAATTTAGCAATGCGTTTATCTCTGGACTAAGCTCGCAATTTTACCTGACTTTGTTATATACTATGGCGCGTAGATAAAAAGGTTTATTTACGGTTATTTACATCATTGCCAATTGTAGTACTTAATTGATTTCCAACTGAATACAATTATGTACTGTAATTGGTACTTTGATGAAAACTTAATTAATACTAAAAATACATTTAAGGAATATTTTAAGTGCAAGCAATTATAAAAGAATTTCAACTAGGTCAACACACAGTGACGCTAGAAACAGGTGCTATCGCTCGTCAAGCTGACGGCGCAGTACTAGCAAGCATTGGCGACACGTCAGTACTAGTAACGGTTGTTGGTAAGCGTGAAGCTCAACCAGGTCAAGACTTCTTCCCACTAACAGTTAACTACCAAGAGCGTATGTACGCTGCTGGTCGTATCCCAGGTGGTTTCCTTAAGCGTGAAGGTCGTCCTAACGATGGCGAAACACTTATTGCACGTCTTATTGACCGTCCAATTCGTCCACTTTTCCCAAATGGTTTCGTAAACGAAGTACAAGTTATCGCGACTGTTGTTTCTGTAAACCCTGAAATCCAACCTGATATGGTTGCGATGATTGGTACATCAGCAGCACTTGCTATCTCTGGTATCCCGTTCAGCGGTCCAATTGGTGCATCACGTGTTGGTTACATTAACGGTGAATACGTACTTAACCCGACACTAAAAGAGCTTGAAGAGAGCCAACTTGACTTAGTTGTTGCGGGTACTGATAACGCAGTACTTATGGTTGAATCAGAAGCAGACGTACTTGCTGAAGACGTAATGCTAGGCGCGGTTGTATACGGCCATGAGCAATCACAGTCTATCATCAATGCAATTAACGAATTTAAAGCAGAAGCAGGCAAGCCTACTTGGGATTGGACTGCACCTGAGAAAAACGTTGCATTAGAAGAGAAAGTAGCAACTCTTGCTGCTGATAAAGTAGGCGAAGCTTACCGTATTACTGATAAAGTAGCGCGTAAAGAAGCATTAACTGCTGCAAAAGATGCGGTTGTTGAAGCACTAACAAGCGAACTTGCTGAAGGCGAAACGCTTGATAAGCAAGAAGTAGGTAAAGTATTCGGTTCACTTGAGAAGAAAATCGTTCGTGGCCGTATCGCTGCTGGCGAAAAACGTATCGATGGTCGTGAACCAGATATGATCCGTGCTCTAGATGTAATGACGGGCGTACTTCCACGTACTCACGGCTCTGCAATCTTCACACGTGGTGAAACGCAAGCATTAGTAACAGCAACACTTGGTACAGAACGTGATTCACAGTTAATCGACGATTTAACTGGCACGCACAAAAACCACTTTATGCTTAACTATAACTTCCCTCCGTTCTGTGTAGGTGAAACTGGTTTTGTTGGTTCTCCTAAGCGTCGTGAAATCGGCCACGGTAACCTAGCTAAGCGTGGTATTGCAGCAGTAATGCCAACATTGACTGACTTCCCATATTCAATCCGTGTTGTATCTGAAATTACGGAATCAAATGGTTCATCTTCAATGGCATCGGTTTGTGGTACGTCTTTAGCGCTTATGAACGCAGGTGTTCCAATTAAAGCCTCAGTTGCGGGTATCGCAATGGGCTTAGTTAAAGAAGAAGAAAACTTTGTTGTTCTTTCAGATATCTTAGGTGATGAAGATCATTTAGGTGACATGGACTTTAAAGTAGCGGGTACAACTAACGGTATCACTGCACTGCAAATGGATATCAAAATTGAAGGTATTACTCAAGAAATCATGCAAATCGCGCTTAAACAAGCGAAAGCTGCACGTTTACACATTCTAAATGTAATGGACGAAGCGATTTCTGCACCTTCTGAAGAGTTATCTATGTTTGCTCCGCGTATTTACACGATGCAAATCCCACAGAAGAAAATCGCAGAAGTTATCGGTAAAGGTGGCGCAACTATCCGTCAGCTTACTGAAGAAACGGGTACTACGATTGAAATCGGTGATGATGGCACAATCAAGATTGCTGCTACAGACGGTGAAAGTGCAGCAAATGCAATTAGCCGTATTGAGCAATTAACTGCTGAGCTTGAAGTAGGTACTATCTACGAAGGTAAAGTGGTACGTATCGTTGATTTCGGTGCGTTTGTAAACATTCTTCCTGGTAAAGATGGCCTAGTGCATATCTCACAAATCAGCACTGAGCGTGTTAACAACGTTGCTGATCACCTTAGCGAAGGTCAAGAAGTTAAAGTTAAAGTACTAGAAGTAGACCGTCAAGGCCGTGTACGTCTAAGTATTAAAGAAGCAATGGAATCAGCAGCACCTGCAGCTGACGAGTCTAAAGACGCGTAATTGCTAATCTTTCATCCAGATAATTACTGGATAGTATAAAAAGGGGCTGTTTAGCCCCTTTTTTTATGCTTTAATGTTAGCAACCTATTGTGTTCAAGACGTTAAGTAACATATAACAAGAATGAACCTTACAAGACAGCTTATGTCTTATCTATTTGCTACTTACCTCGGTATTAAGGATTTTAATGAGACTTAAACATTTAGCCTTGGCATCTTTTGCTATTTTGTCTTTAAGCGCTTGTCAGGCTACTACTAAACCCGCTGCTATTATTAATGTACCATTTACTGCGCCACTTGCATCAGACTTTAGAAATGAAATTGCCATTGCTCGTTTTTCAGAGCTATTAAATAGAGCAGACTTGAGTAAAGAACAACAAGCAAAGCTCTATTATGACCGTGGAGTACTGTTTGATAGCTTAGGCATGACGACTTTATCGCGAATTGATTTTAACCGAGCGGTTAAACTTAAGCCTGATTTGGCTGAAGTCTATAACTTTTTGGGTATTCAGCATACCTTGATGCAGCAATACGAAAAAGCATACGAGTATTTTGATTCAGCCATAGAGTTAGACCAAGAACATGAATATGCGTATTTAAATCGTGGTATTGCTTTGTACTATGGTGATAGAGCGACGCTTGCAAAGGATGACTTTAAAACATTCTTGGAGCGCTCTCCTAACGATCCTTATCGTGTATTGTGGCTTTATTTAGCTCAAGCAGCACAAGATAAAACCGCGGCAATCGCTGCGTTAAAAGCCAATGCGGCGGCCCTTGATGAAAATGAATGGGCATATCAGCTTATTGCCTTGTATGTAGGTGATATGAGTGAAAAAGCATTTTTTTCAGGGATAGCCGATGGTGTAAGTTCACAACAAGAATATGCTCAGCGTTTATGTGAAGCTTATTTTTACTTAGCTAAACAGCACCAAGCCGCAGGCGAGCTTTCAATTGCCACAGATTACTTTAAATTGGCGCTAGCAACGAACGTACATGAATTTATAGAATATAAGTATGCGCGTTTAGAGCTTGAGTTGATGGCCAGTGAAAGCGCTGGCTAATTATTTAAAACTAAGTGCTTTATTACTGTGCGCTAGCGTTATTAGTGGCTCGAGTAATAAACAAAATAGCATTGGCTTTTGGCAAGTATTACATGCCAAGGCCAATGTGATTGACAGTTATTGGCAATTCCCTCGTTACTTTGCAAACCACATATTACAATTACCCACCACAGCCTTAGCAACCTTAGCTCGCAATAAAATAGCGGATGCTCAATATGGCTATGGGTTGTCATTATTAATCAATAATCAAACTGAAACGGCTAAACTATTTTGGCAAGCAAGTTTGGATAAAATTACACGAGCACAGCAAAAAAAACTCGCCGACTCGTTATTTTCGCAACAGCGTTGGCAGGATTTAGCGCTACTAAAAAATCAAAATAAGCTTCCTAAAGGCGATATCTTTTATCACCTGCAATTACAGCAACAAGCACCCATAGAAACGTTAAGTAAATCATTTATGAATAAGTTAGGGTTTTTAGTTGCAAGCAAGCAAATTGAGATACAAAAGCAGTGTACATTTAATGTATTAATATTGAGCGATCACCGTGATGGTTTATACAGGCTCAATCAATTTCGTAACGCGTACTTTCAAAACCCAGAGCCGAGTCTCAATACCTTTTGTTTTTCAAAACCAGTTTATGTGGGTAATGCAATTAGTTGCAATAGTACTGAATCCTCCCGTGCTGTGTGCAATTGGCAACAATCATCGCTTAAAAAGCGGCTTCCCACTGGGTTCGATTTTGCTGTTATGATGCCTAAGCAAGGTACTGCCAGTGTAAAAAATGGTTTAATGCATATTAATTCACAGGCTAGCTACGCGGTTTTTTTGCATGAGTTAATGCACTTTAATGGCTTTGAAGATGAGTACGCTTTACCGGTAAAAAAGCAAGCGTGGTTATGTCAGCTTGATGGGTTTGTTGCTCCCAACTTATTTATTGCAAAAAAATCAGTTGCTCCCAAAGGGTGGCACAAAAGCCAAAGCTGCCAACAAGGCGGCACTGCTTATAAGCCCAGTGCACAGTGGTCGATTATGCAATATCAGCAGTTAGGCCTATCAGCGCAATATCGTATTTTGTGGCAAAAGCACATAGCACTTAATGCTCATTTATTTGTACGATTTTAGTGATTGGATATTCCGCTGTAAACTGTCTGAAAGCTGAGCTTATTTGGCTACTGTTCATTAATTTATAAGTATTTTTGTTTGATTATTGTTCCGCTAGCGGCGCTTTCTATAGACAAAAACTGCGTTTATCAGTATAACTATACGTATTAATGTTGTTAAAAAACAGACATAAAACGTATACCCAAGTCACTTTGGTATTTAATAATAACAAGTAGCGAATTGATAAACTTTATGATTCAAAAAGGCCCTTCATTATGACTTTGCTCTGGATACCCCTGTTATCCTTATTCGGCAGTGTTATTTCTGCATGCACCGGCAAACTTTCTCGAAATCAGGCAACGAGCCTAACGGCTATTGCGCCGTTAGCCGCGCTTGCAATTACACTTTATCATGCGCCCGCGGTTCTTGCGGGGGAAACCATTCGTTTTAGCGCACAGTGGATACCAGCCTTAGGGTTAGATATTTCCTTGCGCTTGGATGGATTGAGTTTACTGTTTTTATTTATGATTCTAGGAATAGGGTTACTAGTAATTTTGTATGCCCGTTATTACCTAAGTCAAAATGATTCATTGCCAAAACTATTTAGCTACTTAATGTTATTTATGACCGCCATGCTGGGCATTGTTATGTCAAACAATGTGATTCAGTTATGGGTATTTTGGGAGCTAACCAGTATTAGCTCGTTTTTGTTAATCAGTTATTGGTGGCACAAATCAGAGGCGCGCAAGGGGGCGCGCATGGCATTAGCGGTAACTGGCGCCGGTGGTTTAGCCTTACTCGGTGGCTTAATGTTGTTAGGCGATATTGTTGGAAGCTACGACTTAGACACCATTTTAGCTAGCAAAGCGATTATTCAATCTCACGACTTATATGAATTGGCATTAGTACTAGTATTATTAGGTGCTTTTACTAAATCTGCACAATTTCCGTTTCATTTTTGGTTACCGCATGCCATGGCTGCACCTACGCCGGTTAGTGCGTATTTACACTCTGCCACTATGGTAAAAGCAGGTATCTTTTTACTTGCGCGTTTTTACCCCGCATTGGCGGGTACCGATACCTGGTTTTTATTAGTTGGTTTGACCGGTTTAACCACATTATTATTTGGCGCTTATATCGCGTTATTCAAACATGATTTAAAAGGCTTGTTAGCCTATTCAACGATTAGTCATTTGGGTTTAATTACATTATTACTAGGCCTAGATACACAGCTTGCGACCGTTGCCGCTATTTTTCATATTATTAACCACGCGACGTTTAAAGCGTCGTTATTTATGGCAACCGGCATTATTGACCATGAAACCGGTACTCGTGATATGCGTAAACTCAATGGCATGTGGCGCTACTTACCTTATACGGCCACCTTGGCGATGGTGGCTGCTGCCGCTATGGCAGGTGTACCGTTGTTAAATGGTTTCTTATCAAAAGAGATGTTCTTTGCTGAGACACTGCATCAGCAGGTACTTGGCTCAATGTCGTGGCTAATCCCGGTGCTGGCAACTGTAGCGGGTGCGTTGTCGGTGGCGTACTCATCACGCTTTATTCATGACGTGTTCTTTAATGGTGAGCCCATTGATTTACCACGTACCCCTCATGAAGCACCGCGTTATATGCGTGTGCCTATAGAAATCTTAGTGGTACTGTGTATTTTAGTGGGTATTTTTCCACACTTTGCCGTTGATGGTATTTTATCGGCCGCTTCACTAGCCGTACTTGGTGAAGCAATGCCTGAGTATAAATTGACTATTTGGCATGGTTTCAACTTACCTCTACTTATGAGTGGTATGGCGGTAATTGGTGGTTTATTTATTTACGTTAATCGTAAGTACTTGTTCCAGTTCCAAGCGTCGTTACCTCCTTTTAACGCTAAAAAAATCTTCGAGCGTTTTTTAGCGGTAGTGGTCAATTGGTGTCAAAACAAAATCCAATCAACAGAAAATGGCTCATTACAACGTTATGTATTTATAATGTTAGGCGTTGTATTACTTGCCTCTGGTTGGCCATTATTTGAAATGAAGCAGCTAGCCGGTAGCGTGCCTAATACACCGGTTGATATTCAAAACGCAATTGGTGCAGGACTACTCATAATAGGTGCAATTGCTACCGTTATTTGGCATCGAATTCGAATGGTGTCGTTATTAATGCTGTCGATTGTGGGGTTAATGGTGTCGGTGGCGTTTACCCGTTTTTCAGCGCCTGACTTGGCCTTAACGCAACTTACTGTAGAAGTAGCCACTATTATACTATTAATGTTGGCACTGTTTTTCTTACCTCAAAGCACGCCAAGAGAGTCAAGCTCATTGCGTATTTTACGTGATGTGGTTATTTCCTCTACCGTGGGGATCATAATTGCTAGTATTTGTTACGCCTTACTGACTCGTCCGCTTGATTCAATTTCTGAGTTCTTTATTGCTAACGCCAAAACAGGCGGTGGTGGCACTAATGTAGTTAACGTTATTTTGGTTGATTTTAGGGGCTTTGATACTTTAGGTGAAATTACTGTACTAGGTATTGCCGCACTGGGCATATTTAAACTGTTATCAAGAATTCCACTTTATATGCCAGCGAGCGATAGTGAAGGGCGTCCATGGTCTAAAGATCGCCATCCTATTTTATTGGCTTGTATTTCTCAAAGCTTACTGCCATTAGCGCTATTAGTGTCTGCTTATATTTTCCTACGCGGTCATAACTTACCTGGAGGAGGCTTTATAGCAGGCCTCGTAACTTCTATTGCCTTTATTTTACAATATATGGCGCATGGTACTGCGTGGATAAATGAACGCTTTGATGTTAACTATCGAAAAATTATTGCATCAGGTATTGCTATTGCCATGTTTACAGGTGTGGGAAGTTGGTTCTTTGACAAGCCATTTTTAACTACCTGGTTTGATTACTTTGATATTCCGTTTGTTGGTAAAACAGAGCTTGCCAGCGCCATTGTATTTGACTTGGGCGTGTACTTAACTGTTGTTGGCGCTACGCTGATGATCCTTGCGAGCTTAGGTAATATGACCGCGAACGCAGAGAAAGAAGAGGTAAATATTTAATGGAACTGTTATACGCATCTTGCGTTGGCGTGTTAGTCACCTGTGGCGTGTTTTTATTGCTAAGAGCGCGTACATTCCCAGTGGTACTGGGGCTGACAATGATTTCTTACGCGGTTAATTTGTTTTTATTCTCATCAGGGCGCTTAACAATTAATAAAGCCGTGGTACTAGGGACTGGCGCTGATTACGCTGACCCGCTACCACAAGCCTTAGTGTTAACAGCCATTGTAATTGGCTTTGCGATGACTGCGTTTGTGGTTATTTTATCTATTCGTGGCCGAGCAGATTTAGGCAACGACCATGTTGATGGCACCCTAACTAAAAATAAACGCAAGGAGAGAAAATGATTCAGCATTTAGCATCTTTGCCTATTTTACTGCCAATGTTAGCGGCAATTATTTTGTTGCTCCCACCGTGTGGCAAAAGCTTATTTGCACGCCGATTTATGTCTAGTTTAATGGCTATTTTAACCTTTGCAGTCACAGTATTACTGCTGGTTCAGGTTAAAGATAACGGTATTATTGTTTATGCAATAGGTAACTGGTCTGCACCATTTGGTATTGTACTGGTTGCAGATATGCTCTCGACCTTGTTAGTCACTTTAACCGCCTTTTTGGGGGTTGGCGTGGCTTTATATGGCTGTGCTGGTGATGATGAACAAGGTAGCTTTTTTCACCCTTTAATCCATTTTTTAATATTAGGGGTAAATGGTGCATTTTTAACAGGGGATTTATTTAACGTCTTCGTATTTTTTGAAGTGTTATTAATTGCCTCTTATGCGCTGTTAATGCACGGTGGCGGTAAACCCAAAACGCGCGCGGCTCTGCATTACGTTATTTTAAATTTAGTTGGTTCAAGCGTATTTTTAATTGGTTTAGGTATTTTATACGGTGTATTAGGCACCTTAAATATTGCTGATATGGCCAATAAAGTACCGCAACTAACTGGTGATGACGTTTATTTAGCGAAGGCAGGTGGTTTACTGCTATTGGTGGTGTTTGCACTTAAAAGTGCGTTATTACCATTGCATTTATGGTTACCAAACGCCTACTCAAGTGCCACACCTGTGGTTGCTGCATTATTTGCGATTATGACTAAAGTTGGTGTTTACGCAACCTTACGTGTATACACGGTTATTTTTGGTGAACAAGCTGGCGAACTTGAGCATATGGCGCAGTCTTGGTTATGGGCGCTGGCTATTGCCACCATAGTGATTGGCGCAATAGGGGTGTTAGCCGCACAAGATTTACGTAAGCTTACCGCTAATTTAGTACTGGTTTCTGTAGGGACGTTGGTGGCATTAGTCGCACTCCAAAACATAAATGCCACCGCTGCGTTGCTTTACTATTTAGTGCATTCAACGTTAGTGACTGCGGCGCTATTTTTACTTGCTGATTTAATTGCAACACAACGAGGTAAAGCTGGTGATCGATTAGTCGGCGGGCGTGCAGTAAAGCAACCATTTTTATTAGGTGCGTGTTTTATTATTGCCGGTTTAACCGTTATTGGTATGCCACCTTTTTCGGGCTTTGTTGGCAAAATTTGGATTTTAAAAACGACCTTAAATAGCGAGCAAGCACTGGTATTTTGGCCTGTTTACTTAATTATGAGCTTAGCGCTAATTGTGGCTATATCACGTGCGGGTACTAGTTTGTTTTGGGAACGTAAAGACAAAACAGGTGATGCTAGCGATGTTGCCAATGCCCACCCGCTACAAGTGACCGTGTTAGTTGGTTTATTGGCAAGCTCAATACTACTGGTTATTTTTGGTGACGTGGCAACACAGTACGCCCTCGAGGCGGCAACACAGCTTCACGATATTAGTGGTGGTATTAATGCGGTACTCAAGGGAGGTATGTAATGCGCTTACAAGCTCGTTTTGGTTGGTTACCTACGCCGTTTCGTAGTTTATTTTTATTTATAGTATGGCTCTTGTTAAATAACAGTGTGTCGGTAGGGCATATTATATTAGGGGCGCTACTCGCGTTGCTAATACCGTTATTTAGTATGTCGTTTAGAGACCCGCAACCGCTGATATTAAAGCCGGGGCTAGCACTTAAGCAATTACTAATCGTACTTTACGATATTATAGTGGCTAATTTGCAAGTGGCATTATTAATACTGGGCCCTTCAAAAAATCTGCGTCCAGGCTTTGTTAAAGTGCCTATAGATTTAATGCATGAAATGCCAATTACTATTTTAGCAAGCTGCGTGTCTTTAACGCCGGGTACGGTAAGTGCCGAGGTTTACCCGCTGATTAAATCGCTTAATGAAGACGATGAACCGGTACAGCGTTATTTATTAATTCACGTGTTAGATTTAGATGATGAGCAAGCGCTTATTAAACAAATAAAAGCACGTTACGAAGCTCCCCTAAAGGAGATATTTCAATGTTAGATACAGTATTACTGATTGTTTTTTCAATGGTTGGATTGTCGTTATTACTTAATCTATGGCGACTTATTATTGGCCCATCAGTACCGGATCGTATTTTAGCGCTCGATACTATGTACATTAACGTGATTGCCTTGATTATTTTATATAGCATTAGTATGGGCACGGGGCTGTACTTTGAAGCAGCCTTACTTATTGCCATGCTTGGGTTTATAAGTACGGTAGCTGTATGTAAGTATTTACTTCGTGGCGACATAATTGAGTAAGGTATTAAAATGATAAGTGAATGGATCGTATCAATATTGCTGCTGTTAGGCGGGTTATTTATTTTAATTGGCTCAATTGGTTTAATTAAATTACCTGATTTTTTTATGCGTTTACATGGGCCAACAAAAGCCACCACTTTAGGTATGGCGAGTATACTTACCGCTGCTATGGTATTTTTTGCTAATTCAGTCAGTGGCTTAAGTGTAAAAGAAATATTAATCACTATATTTCTATTAATCACTGCACCTATTAGTGGCTATATGCTGATTAAAACCGCTATTCATCATAAGCTTAAAGCTAAAGAGGGAACGAAAGGGCTCGATAATATCGAAAAAGATTAGCTCTGGGAATAAACGATTAAAAGCCGAATAAACACCTGTTATTCGGCTTTTTCGTTTTTTGGTTGTCCCCATTTACAACACTTGTTGAACATGTGATTATGACGCTAATTCAAATACAAAAAGGATATTAATATGGGTAAGGTAATACTGCTTTCACTTTTAATTTTTTCAACTAACCTTGCAGCGCAAACTGCCAAACAGCAAAAAATTGATGAGCTGGTAGAGGTGATGAACATGGATGCCATGGTTGACTCTATGTATGCGCAAGTTGAGGGCATGATGCAAAATATGTCAGTGCAAATGGGCGTAAAGCCAGATGAGAAAGCAATTTTCGACAAATATTATGCTGATATGACCGAGGTATTAAAAACAAAAATGAGCTGGCAAAAAATGCAGCCGATGATGATTAACCTCTACGATAAACAATTTACTAAACAAGAAATTAGCGACATGTTAGCTTTTTATAAGACAGAGTCAGGGCAGGCTATTTTGAAGAAAATGCCACAAGTAATGCAAGAATCAATGCAAATGTCACAAGCCTTAGTACAAGACGCTATGCCTGAAATTCAAGCAATTGCGGGTGAGCTTGGTGAAGCACTTAAGCAATCTCGAAGCAAAACAAACTAAGGACTACAGTAACTCTCAAATTTAGCAGTCACTTATGGTGGCTGCTCTTATCTTAACTTTCTTCCACACTCCCAGCCATATGCTTAATTAATTGTTGACCTATGTGTTACACATAGGTTTATTATGTTGTCATTACATAGCCAGCCAGAGGTTTAATGATGTACGTAAAGCAATTAGCCAATACTATGGGCGTGACCCAAGACACAGTTCGTCATTACACGCGAATAAAGCTGCTTAATCCTATTCGTGGTGAGCGCAATGGTTATCAAGTGTATACCGCAGCCGATCAGCAACGTTTAAAGTTTATTATTAGTGCGCGTCAACTCGGTTTCTCAATAAAAGATATTCAACAAATTATTGCACAGTCGGAGCAAGGGCAGTGCCCTTGTCCGCTCACACGACAATTAATAGCAAAGCGACTAGAGGAAACAGAGCAGCACTTTCAAGAAACACTTAAATTACGCACGCGAATGCAAGCAGCGGTTAAACAGTGGGATAAATCGCCTGATGGGGCTGTAAGTGCAGATATATGTAGCTTAATAGAGACCTTTGTTGATCCAATCTCTGAAGTTAAAAATACTAAGGAAGCGTTATGAGTAATCAACCCACCACGCAAAACTTTATGATTGAAGGCGCAAATTGTGGCAGTTGCGTGGCTAAAATAGAGAAAGCACTGAAAAATGTAGAGGGTGCGCAGCGCGTTGAAATGAACTTTGCCGATCGAACTGTGCAAGTAGAAGGTTCGGCTAAGGCTGAGCAGCTAATGCACGCTGTCGCTGATATTGGCTATCAAGCTAAACCTATGAACAGTGATTCTCAACAAGACGCCCTAGATGAAAAAGCCGAAGCTGATAACGCGCACTACAAAAAACTTATGCGCAATATGCTATTGGCATTGGGTTTGGGTGCGCCATTAATGCTTTATGGATTAATCTTTGATATGAGTGTCACTAGCAATGCCCAGCGTATTGGCTGGTTTATTGTTGGAATGATGACGTTAGTCGTAATGATTGTGTCGGGTAAGCAATTTTATACTGGCGCATGGCAGTCATTTAAAAATCATACGGCTAATATGGATACCTTGATTGCGCTTGGTACGGGAACAGCCTGGCTATATTCAATGGTGGTGGTGAGCATGCCAAGTCTATTACCAGAGGTGGCTAGGCACGTTTATTTTGAAGCCTCAGCAATGATCATAGGCTTAATTAGTCTTGGCTTAGCTTTTGAAGTAAAGGCGCGAGGGCGTACCTCTGAGGCGATTAAACGCTTAATTGGTTTACAACCTAAAACGGCACGGGTGATCCGAGATAACCAAGAGCAAGATGTAGCTATAAGCCAAGTTATTAAAGGTGACTTGATTCGTGTCCGCCCTGGAGAGAAAATTTCAGTCGATGGAGATGTTATTGAAGGCAGCAGTACACTAGATGAATCAATGCTCACTGGTGAACCGATGCCGGTTAATAAGGATGAGGGTGACAAGGTTGTTGCTGGCAGTATTAATAAAAGTGGTACTTTGTTGTTTAAAGCAACCCATATAGGCAGCGAAACCACCTTAGCGAATATTATTAATATGGTTAAACGTGCACAAAACTCTAAACCCTCAATTGGACGCTTAGCTGATGTTATTTCAGGCATATTTGTACCCACAGTGATGATTATTGCGGTGCTAGCAGGCTTAGCATGGCTTAATTTTGGCCCACAGCCGAGTATTGCTTATGCGGTTGTTGCAATAACCACAGTTTTAATTATTGCTTGCCCGTGTGCACTTGGTTTAGCTACACCGATGTCAATTATGGTCGGCATAGGTAAAGCTGCTCAGTCGGGTATACTTATTCGTAACGGTGAAGCGCTACAAACAACAGCTAAAATCACCACCATGATCTTAGATAAAACAGGCACTATAACCGCTGGTAAGCCAACCGTGACCGATGTGGTTACGTTCAACCAAAGCGACAGTACCGAGGTGCTAAAGTTAGCAGCTAGCCTTGAAAGTAGTTCTGAGCATCCATTAGCCGAAGCCATTGTTAATTATGCTAAAAACCAAAATATCACCCTTGAAAAAGTCAGTAATTTTAATGCTATCACTGGACAAGGTGTGATCGGTACCATTAATGAGCAAAGCCTATTTTTTGGCAATCAGGCACTGATGAAAAGCCACAATATAGATATTGCAGAGGCAATACCTCAAGCCGAGCAGCTTGCTAGCGCTGCTAAAACGCCGATGTACTTTGCTATTGGCAATCAATTACATGCCATAATCGCAGTTGCTGACCCAATAAAAGAAGATTCAGCTGAGGCCATTAAACGCTTACAAAATAAAGGTATGCAGGTGGTTATGCTGACAGGCGATAACCAAGCGACCGCTAAAGCCGTTGCCAGCAAAGTCGGTATTACAGACTTTATAGCGCAAGTAATGCCAGATGATAAAGCCAGTGAAGTGACTAAGCGTCAATCTCAAGGTGAAATTGTAGGCATGACTGGTGATGGTATAAATGATGCGCCAGCATTGGCACAAGCCGATGTTGGATTTGCCATTGGCACTGGCACAGATGTAGCTATTGAAAGTGCGGATATAACGCTGATGCGAGGCTCACTTCATGGTCTTGCAGATGCCATTGCAATTAGTGGCGCAACCATAACTAATATTAAACAAAATTTGTTTGGGGCGTTTGTTTATAACATTGCGGGTATTCCGATTGCTGCAGGGCTGTTGTATCCGTTTTTTGGTTTACTACTAAACCCAGTCGTAGCTGGCGCGGCAATGGCTTTATCATCGCTTACTGTAGTCACTAATGCAAACCGGTTACGTTATTTTAAAGCCAGTAACTCGTAACTTTATTTATAGGGGATTTAATTATGTTATTAATTAATTTATTAGGCGTTTTACTTATTGTCGCTATTATTTATTGGTTTTGGTTGTATGAGCCGAAGTAAACAGTCATAGCAATCAAATAGCCATTACTGTGGGTAACGGGGTGTATTATTATCCAGCGTATATTAAGGTAGCAGCGAACAGGACTCTGACCCTGAGCTTTAATTGACAAGACAGTTCTCCTTGCGCTGAAACAGTTCCCCGCTCAAACTTGTGAAACGCCAAGTATAGGTGAAAATGCGGCTATTGAATTACTTTCGCTTGATGTTGGAGAATATGCTTTTCATTGCTAAATACAAATGTTTAAAGGGAAGTTTTTGGTTTTTTAATAAAACTAAACGTATCCCTGATGCGTATTCTCAAGCAGAAGACATAAAAGGTGTAGTATGAATAAATTAAACCCTAAAAAACTGCTAAATAGTAAATGGACTGCCATCCCAGCTATTAATAAAGAAAAGCACTTTATTATTGTTGAGGTAGAATTTGATGAAGACGCTAATGTGATTGAATGTATCACTGAAGCGGTGATGTCAAAAAATCAATATCCTATTCAGTGGCGCGACTTAAAAGACGAACAAAGATGGCGCCAAGGCTGGAAGTGACCCCATATACTCATGCCCAAATAAGTGGGTATGAGTGATATCAAATTAGTATCCCGCACGAGACTCATTCCTTACTTTTAGTATTTATTCGCCATACGGCGACAAATCCTGCTTTTTCTCTCCCGGTTAAAAAAAATAATTTATATTTTTCTACAAATCAATTTAAGTTGTTTATTTTCAATTTGTTATCTATTTAATTTAACCTGTTTAATTTCGCGTTGTTAATTTGTTCAGTGGCGATTTATTCCTATAGCGGCTCAGTCTTGTTGTTTTGAGTTTAATTAGAGATAGATGTGTCTTTTTTAGATGATTTAAGTTGTTGAATTTTAATGGGTATTTTTTTAGTTAAAAGTAGCTGTTGCAAAAGAGCAACAAAATGTTGGGCATTTTTAAGTAAAAATCACATTTTTATTTTTAACTTATTGTTTATAAATAAAAAATTAAACATGGCATCGAAGTTGTAATACCTAAGCTGTATTTAGCAAAAAGTGATTAAGCTTAACGCTTAACCTTACAACCCAATGAAGGAATTACGTTATGACAACATTTAAATCAACACTGGTATTAATGGCACTTGCTTCTTCATCTGTGGCGTTTGCTGCAACAGATTTTGACACAATGGATGTGGATGGTAATGGCGCAATAAGCCAAGCTGAAGCATCAGTAGACGCTTCACTTATGAGTAAGTTTACTGAGCTTGATACGGATAAAAACGGCGAGCTTTCTAAAGCAGAATTTTCTAAGGCTTAAAAGGCCAATGCTCAACGCTATTACATATTCTGAGTTGCCAAAGACAACCTAAATAGGCAAGGGAGCCTATGAAAGAGAATAACTAGGATGTACGGTTGTAGCGTTGAGTTAATTAATTTATACCCAAACATTGCATACTTTGAAGGATTAATATTATGAAAAAATTACAGTCAACTCTTGTACTTATGGCACTTGCTTCTTCATCAGCAGTATTTGCCAGCACAGACTTTGAGACTCTTGATGTAGATGGTAGTGGCGCAATTAGCCAAGCTGAAGCCTCGGTTGCGGCCGAACTTATGGAGCAGTTTGCAGAGCTGGATGGTGATGGCAATGGTGAACTTTCTAAAGACGAATTTTCAGCATACTAACTTTCTAATTCCCTAAGGATCTTTGAAAAGGATTTCTTACCCACTTTTTTATTAAGCTAAGGATTTATTATGAAAACATTTACTAAAACGCTTGCTTTAATTGCACTTGCTTCGTCTTCTGCCGCTTTTGCTGCGGTTGACTTTGATTCTTTCGATACTGATGGCGACGGCGTTATTAGCCAGCCTGAAGCACAAACTAATTCGCAACTAGCTAAATTATTTGATGACTTAGATATTGACGGGAATGGCGAATTATCTAAGCAAGAATTTGCCAAAGTTCAGTAACAAACACGCACAATCTTTAACGATACAGATAAAAGCAGCCGAATAATTTCTCGGCTGCTTTTTTATTTACTTATCTTCTAAACGTTTGGTTTTAAAATCAGATTCATTTATCCACTTAGGCCAGTCGCCATTATTGGCAAGTTGACTGGCTATATCTATAACCAGCTCGATATCTTGTTTTGCACCAGCTAGTGACCATGTATCTGAATAGTCGTCGGCTTCTTTATGGTATTTATGACTGATGTAGTCAGGGTCGGTATCACCTAAGCTCATAAACAGTAAACTTGGCACGCCTTGTTTAGCGAGTGAGAAATGATCTGATCTAAAAAACAATCCATTTTGTGGGCGAGGATCCATTTTTACCACGCGTCCTTGTGCTTTAGCCGCGCTTGCTAAGTAATGCTCCATTTCGGATAAGTTGCTACCGTATTGCAAAATATAATCGGTTTCATCGAGCACGTTCATACCATCGATATTTAATAATCCGACCATTTTTTTAGTGGCAATCATATTCCCATTGGCAAATTCTTCTGAGCCGATTAGACCTGTTTCTTCGGCGGTAAAGTTAGCAAACAGGATTGAGCGCTTAAACGGCTTTTGCTGATGCATCTTGCTCATAATGCGAGCAATTTCAAGCGTTGCTGCAGTGCCTGAAGCATTATCGACTGCGCCATTATAAATTTTAGGTCCACTGTCGGTTTGTTTAGTACCAAAATGGTCCCAATGGGCACTAATAATAACGTATTCGTCAGGGGTTTCACTGCCTGTAATTTGTGCAACCACATTATGTGATTTAGCGTGTGACACTTCATTTTTAAATGCAAGGTTCGCCTTTAAGTTCAATTCCTTGGCTTGAAATTGCTTACTTAATGCGTGTTGCTTTAATTGTTGATAATTTAAGTTTGCCGATGCGAATACTTGTTCAGCCGCATTAAGTGTTAACCAGCCCATAACTGGCAGTTCAGATGCATTAAGGTTGTTGTCCATCAAGCTATACTTGGTGCCCGTGTTTGAGCTTTCAACCACGCCCCAAGGGTATGCGGCTGGGGCTGTTTCATGAACAATAAATACCGCTTTTGCACCTTGGCGCGCGGCTTCTTCATATTTATAAGTCCAGCGGCCATAGTAGGTCATGGCATTGCCTGTAAATAGTGTATCGTCTTGGGTGGCAAAGCCCGGATCGTTCACCAGCACAATAACGGTTTTATCGGTTACATCAACATTGGCATAGTCATTCCAGTTATATTCTGGCGCGTTAATCCCATAGCCAACAAACACAATATCGCTATTGCGTACATCAATAATCGGCTGTAACTGCTTTGTACGGGCGGTGAAGTCTTTACCTGCAGTAAAGCTAAGCTCTCCCATAGTTAATTGCATTTTTTGATCTGCAGTTAGCATGGCCATTTTAACTGGCTGTAAATATTTCCCTTGATACGCGCCAGACAACCCCATAGCTTGGTATTGCTCACTTAAATAACCAACGGTTTTAACTTCACCTAAGGTAAGTGGGCCGCGTCCTTCAAAGTCATCTGATGCTAAGGTTTTAATATGCTGCTTAAGATTGTTTAAACTAACGCCTGAGCTGTTTTCAAGAGATGAAGCTGGCGTTGTAGGCTCAGAGCAACCCGTTAGTGCACTAGCTAAAAAAAGTGCAGTGATTTTTATATAAGACATAACTACTTAAAATAATAATTTTTTCGACTATAACCCCAAGTAACCGTTAAATGCGAATTTTTATCTCTTTTAACCTTATTTTTATGTCGCTTACCTCTTCACCTATTTACCCGTTCATCGCCTTTAGGTAAGTTAAAACAATAACAAAAGGGATAAAGCAATGAAGCAATTTAATCGTCGAGACTTTTTAAAAGCAGCCAGTGTTGCCGCAGCTGCAGGTGTAGTGAGTGGTTGTGCATCAAGTGGAAGTGCTAATGCAAGCGCACCAAAACAGCAAGGGCGCAGCGTTATTGGTTTAGTCGCGCCTAAAATGGATGTGGTTAGAGTGGGCTTTATTGGTGTGGGTCAGCGCGGTTATGGACATGTAAAGCGCATGAGCCATATTGAAGGTGCGCAAATAGTCGCTATTTGTGACACGCACACTGAGGTGCTAGAGCGAGCTGCCAATTATTTAGTTGATAAAGGGATAGCTAAGCCGGCGTTATATACTGGCACTGAGCGGGCCTATCAACAAATGCTTGAACGACAAGACATAGATATAGTCATTATTTCTACTCCTTGGGCATGGCATGCACCTATGGCTATCGATACTATGAACAGCGCAAAACATGCTTTTGTTGAAGTGCCCTTGGCACTGACTGTTGACGAAATGTGGCAGATTGTAGATACCGCCGAACGTACTCAAAAAAATTGCATGATGATGGAAAATGTGAATTACGGTCGCGACGAGTTAATGGTATTAAACATGGTGCGCCAAGGTGTATTTGGGGAGCTGTTACATGGCGAAGCGGCCTATATTCATGAGCTTCGTTGGCAAATGAAAGAGCTTGAGCACAAAACAGGCTCATGGCGAACGCAATGGCATGCAAAACGTGATGGTAACTTATACCCGACCCATGGATTAGGCCCTGTATCGCAATATATGAATATAAACCGTGGCGATAGGTTTGATTTTTTAACCTCAATGAGCTCACCTTCGCTGGGTAGAAGTGCCTATGCACAACGTGAATTTGCAGCGGATCATTCCCGAAATCAGCTTAATTATATTGCCGGTGATATGAACACGACACTGATTAAAACTCTCAAGGGGCGCAGTATTATGGTACAGCACGATACAACAACCCCTCGGCCATACTCTCGACATAATTTAATCCAAGGGACGAATGGGGTGTTTGCCGGTTTCCCTAATCGTATTGCGCTTGAAAATGGCGGATCAACAAGCTTTCATGAGTGGGATTATGATATGAGCGCATGGTATGAGCAGTACGACCATCCCCTATGGATTAAAATGGGTGAAGAAGCACAGCGCAATGGCGGCCACGGGGGCATGGACTTTTTAATGTTTTGGCGAATGATTTATTGCCTAAGAAATGGCGAACCGCTGGATCAGGACGTTTACGATGGCGCAGCGTGGTCGGTTATTTCACCATTATCAGCCCAGTCTGTGAGTGAGCGTAGCCGTTCAATTGATATTCCCGACTTTACTCGTGGTGCATGGCAAACAGCAAAGCCTTTAAGCATTGTAAGCTAAGGTTTATAGCAGGCACAAAAAAAGAGCGCATGCGCTCTTTTTTATTTAACAGTTTATTACAGTAGGGATCAGCTACTTCTTACATCTACTTTTAATTTAAGCTTTTGTCCTGGCTGCAAATATTTTTGTCCGGCAAGGTTATTCCATTTAATAATATCGCTTACCGTTAAATTAAACTTAGACGCTATACGCGCTAAAGAATCGCCTCGGCGCACTTTGTAGGTAATAGTACGATTAGTATTACTCGTCGACTCTTTAGGCTGGCTAGCTGACTTATAAACTACCAATTTTTGATTTAAACGCAGTACTGCATTTTTTTTCAGCTTATTCCACTTAGCTAATTCACTCATCGTTACATCGTATTCGCGGCTAATATCCCATAGGGTATCGCCACTTTTTACCGTATGAGAAAGTTTAGTGCGTAAACTTTTATTAGCGGCCGCACGTACTTGCTGAGGTAAATGTTCACTGTTAATTTTACCATCAGTGAGTGGTACTAAAATTTGTTGACCCACACGAATTACGTTTGAGTTAAGCTTATTTAATGACTTAATTGCGCTGATACTAGTGGTAAATTTATCTGCAATCACCGACAAGCTATCGCCACGTTTAACCTTATATTGCTGCCAACGAAGACGGTTTTTAATCGCTGTAGCGGTAAGCTTTTCAGTGAATTGCTCTACTTTATCGGTAGGAAGTAATAAAAAGTGTGGGCCATCAGGATCGGTTGCCCAGCGGTTAAACCCTGGATTTAATCGATATAGTTCGGTAAGGGTCATATCGGCCATATCCGCAGCCAGTGCTAAATCTATTTGTGACTCAATATTAACCACTTCGACTACTTGTGCGTTAATTATTGGCTTCCACGACACTTTAAACTCATCTGCACGTTTTAATAAATCAGCTAAAGCTAATAATTTAGGCACGTAGGCGGTGGTTTCACGAGGTAAATCTAGTGACCAAAAGTCGGTAGGCAAATGCTTTTTACGATTCTTTTTTATCGCACGCAGCAAGCGGCCTTCACCTGAGTTATAGGCGGCAATTGCGTTCAGCCAATCACCTTCAAGGGTTTTGTGTAAGTATGAGAGATAATCAAGTGCAGCGCGAGTAGACTGCACAATATCGCGACGACCGTCATACCACCAGTTTTGTTTTAAATCGAAACGCTCGCCGGTTGCGGGCATAAACTGCCAAATACCCGATGCAGTACGGTGCGAATAGCCATAAGGGTCGAACGCACTTTCTACAATGGGTAAAAGTGCAATTTCGATGGGCATTTCACGCTTTTCAATTTCTTCAACAATAAAATGTAAATACGGCTCAGCACGTTTAGAAATGCGATCTAGGTATGCCTGATGACGTGCATAATAATTACGCTCAGCGACCACTGGGCGATTTTGTGGAATATCAATAGATAATTGGTAACGAATACGCTCCCAAACATCGTCAAACACAGGGGCTTCTTCTTCAATATCATTTACTTGTTGATATTGCGCATTAATCATTAATGCAGTGCTAATATCATTTGGGCTGGCGCCTTCAAGTTGGTTTTGAACTTGATTTTGTGAATCTGTGTCTAATGTTGTCAATGTTTGACAACCGCTTAGCGTCATCGCTAAAACCAATAAAAGAGGAGATTTATTCATAAATACCAATACATAGGGTAAAAAACTCGGCGAATACTACTCATTATGAGCCAACATTGCCACTTGTCATCGTTAAAAATCCAAACAAATATAATTAGAAAGTGTTAACTTATTGTTATTTAAAATGAACAGTTAATTATTTTTGTTACTGGCTTAAAAATTATCTTTGAACATCCTCAGACTAGCAAAGTTTTCCCAAGGTTCATTGTTTTTTGTAACTAAACAATACTCTTTTGGTAATGACTTTGTAATATCGGGCAAATTACTACGCATAAAAGGGTTAACTTTAAGCTCTTGGCCTATGGTGCTTGGCAAGCTTATTTCATCATTTTTTCGCAATTCATCTACTTTCTGGCTGTAAGCGAGTAATTCGGGGTTTCGTGGCTCAACCGCTTTTGCAAAGGCCAAGTTTGCTTGGGTGTATTCGTGGGTGCAATATACTTTGCAATCACTTGGCAATGCTCGCAACTTATTAAATGAATGCCACATTTGCTCTGGGCTGCCTTCAAATAAGCGCCCACAACCACCACTAAATAGGGTGTCGCCAGTAAAGGCCAGTGCATCATTAATATAACAAATATGGTCTAGGGTGTGCCCAGGGGTGGCTATAATTTCAAATGGAATGTTTAAAACGCTAATTGTATCACCTTCATTTAAAGGCGTTGTTATTCCCTCAAATGGGCTATTACTTGGGCCGTAAACTGTGATGTTAGGGTACTGCTTTACTAATTGAGCTACGCCATCGGTATGATCATAATGATGATGGGTAATTAAAATACCGCCAAGGGTTAAGTTATGCTGTGCTAAATGCTCTAAAACTGGCGCTGATTGCCCAGGATCAACCACCCACGCTTGGTTATTCTGCTCGGTGGTTAAGCACCAAATGTAGTTATCAGAAAAGGCTTTAATTGCTTTGACTTGCACCATGTATCGTTGCTCTATAAAGTGGTATTTAATTAATATTATAACGAGCTTATATAATGAAACCAGCCCTTAGTTTTCAAGAAGGTCCCAAACCGTTGTCCTGGCAGCAGTTTCCGCATGGTGATTATTTACGTTGTGATATAGAACGCAAATTGTCGCCGTGGTTACCGCGTATGTTTGGCTATCATATGCTTAAATTAGGTAATTTAAGTGCTGAGCTAGATACAAGCAAAAGCTCCATTAAGCATCAAGTATGCGTTGCAGAGCCTGGCCCATACACGGGGGTGGTTGCCGATATAGACGAACTGCCTTTTTATGAGCACTCTATAGATGCTTGCATTATGAGCCATTGTTTAGAATATCACTCAGATCCACATCATATTTTACGTGAGGCTCATCGAACCCTTATTCCAGGCGGTTATATCGCCATTACGGGTTTTAATCCGTTTAGCTTTTGTGGGTTAGCGCAGTTACTGCCGTTTAGCCGTCAAAAATTACCGTGGACAGGCCGATTTTTCACACCAGCACGGGTTAAAGATTGGCTAAATTTACTTGGATTTGAAATTGTGGCCGATGAGCGCTTTATTTATTCGTCGTTGGCACGCGGTAATCGCTTATCGCGGTTCGCATTTTGGCGCAGCTTTACCAAGCAATATTTAAAACCTATGGGGAGTGTGTATATGCTGGTGGCACGAAAGCGTGTTGCGCCACTTACGCCAATAAAACCTAAGTGGCATGCTCGCCCACAATTTGCCCCAATAAAAGGGGTAGGGCTTAGGCAAACCTCAAAACAGCATTATCAACAAAATAAAAAATAGCATGATGTAGAGGGTTACGGTTGGTAACCTTCATCATCGAGTAAATTGTTGCTGCTGGCTGCATCACGAGCAAGGTCGTCAACAATTTCGTTATATTTGTGGCCACTGTGGCCTTTTACCCATTTCCAGGTAACGTTGTGCTCGGCACAGGCTTTGTCGAGACGTTTCCATAAATCGACATTTTTAACCGGTTTTTTAGCAGAGGTTTGCCAACCGCGTTTTTTCCAATTGGTGATCCAAGACTCAATACCCTGCTTAACATATTGGCTATCGGTAGTCAGGGTTACAGGGCAGGCACGATTAAGAGATTCTAGCGCCACAATGGCTGCCAGCATTTCCATACGGTTGTTGGTTGTAAGCTTATAACCTTGGCTTAATTTTTTTTCATGGGCTTCATAAATCATAAAAATACCATAACCACCGGGGCCTGGATTACCTAAACACGAACCATCGGTGTAAATCTCTACGGTTTTTTGCACTGTTTTACCTTGATATTATGTACAATAAAGTGATTATAGAAAGATACCAGAGTCAGGCTTAATTCGATATGGCACGCAGACAAATAGTTTTAGATACAGAAACCACCGGCATCGACCCTAAACAAGGGCACCGTATCATCGAGATCGGCTGTGTGGAGCTTATGAATCGCCGGTTAACCGGCAATAATTTTCACGTTTACATTAATCCGCAGCGCAGCATTGAAGAAGAAGCAATCGATGTTCACGGTATTACTAATGAATTTTTACGCGATAAACCGCTTTATCGTGATATTGCCCAAGAGTTTTTTGACTATATTAAAGGGGCTGAGTTAGTCATTCATAATGCGCCGTTCGATATTGGCCATATGGATAATGAATTTGCGTTATTAAATCAAGGCTATCAAAACACCCATAGTTTTTGTGGTGTGCTTGATACCCTTAAAATGGCGCGTGACTTGCATCCAGGGCAAAAGAACAACCTAGATGCACTTTGTCGCCGCTACGATGTTGATAACACTAAGCGGACGTTACACGGCGCCTTACTGGATTCTGAAATTTTAGCCGATGTTTACCTGGCAATGACCGGGGGGCAAGTAAAGCTAAACCTAAATCAAAACAAAGATGACTCAAGTGAAGATCAAAAAGG
This sequence comes from Pseudoalteromonas sp. Scap03, assembly GCF_013393115.1. GTDB lineage: Bacteria > Pseudomonadota > Gammaproteobacteria > Enterobacterales > Alteromonadaceae > Pseudoalteromonas. The sequence goes on from NZ_VDEU01000001.1 coordinate 2,007,081, forward strand.
CGGTATTAGACGCCTAAGTAGCGACAGAGCACCTTTGGTAGTTATAGCAGCTAACGATGCAGAGCAAAGCGCACATCAAACGCGTTTAGACATTGTACAAAAGGAGGGCGGCCATTGTTTATGGCGCGCTGAATAGGGCATTATTATGAAAACGCTATTAGTAGTTTCACTGCTTTTAATTGCCGTGTGTTTCCACCCCGATGCACACAGTGTAAAGCAAGTTGAAGAGTTAAAAGGCAGCGGTAAACAAAATGAAATCCCGTTACTGGATAACCGTTTTCGTGTTGATGACAAAATTGATGAAATAAAATTAATATTTTTTAGACGCCCAGGATCGCCTGCCGTAATTTTAGTAAGACCCGATGGTACTAAATACTTTGCAACCAATGCGGTGAGAAACACTAGTCTTGATTGGTACGATGAATTAAATTATGACTTAGTGGTTATTCGCAATCCCATGCCTGGGCCGTGGCAAGTTATTGGCCAAATAATGCCAGAAAGCCGCATTGTTGTTATTGGTGAGTTATCGCTAAAAGTAGACCCACTGCCTAAAATTCTGTTTCAGGGTGAAACTGTAAAGGTAACTGGTGAGATTTTAAATGATGGCGAGCCGATTCGCGCCAACCTATTTAAAGATGCGGTATCGCTTAATGTAAGCTTTGTGAGCACCAATAATGAAAACTTTGAAAACTTTGGTGCAGGCATACAGCAAGTAACTGAATTCAAAGATGATGGCTACGGGTTCGATGAAAGCGCTAAAGACGGTGTCTTTACCGGTGAGTTTACCTTAAATTTCACACCTGGCGAGTGGCGCCCTGAGCTTTATATTACCACTGATGTATTAGAGAGGCGGGTGGTTCAAGAACCTATTGTTGTGCATGAGCCGCCTTTTAGCTTCACCTCCATTGAAGCAACTGAGGAGGGGGAAGATCACCGTATTACCATCAATATTGATGATAAGCTTTTAAAACCTGAAACGGTGATCATGCAAGGTAAAATTTATTACCCCAATGGCGAAGAGCAGGTATTTTACTTAGATAGCAACAGCACCACAGCAAGAGAGCTGGCTTTACAAGATTATGGTTGGGGACGCTACAATATTGAAATCTCTGTTTTTGGCTCAACAATCAATGACCGAGAGTTTATGGCTACATTGCCAACCTATTTATTTGAAATAGAAAGACCGATTGAAGTGATTCCAGAAATTCCAGTTGCCAGTGTTAGCGAACCAGAAATTATTCCTGTGCCAGTTGTAAAACCAAAAGTAATGGCCACGGGATTAATGATTAGTTTAATTGTTGGTGGAAATTTGGCCATTTTATTTATAGGTTGGTTATGTATTCGTGTTTTTGTGCAGAACAAACCATTAAAACTTAAATTGAATTTAGCTTTTTTAAATAAAAAGAAAGCTGTTGAGTCAAAAAAAGCTGAACAGCAAAAATCAGATGAACCAGAAAGTAGCTCAAAAAATGATAAATCAGGTGGAATTTTAAACCTTTCGATGTCAGATGACTAAAAAACCTGTAAAAAAACAAAAAAGCCCTTGACGAAGCAGGGGCTGGTTCGTATTATTCACGCCGCTGTCAGGGGAGACTCAGACAGAAACGAAAATGCGGAGTGGTAGTTCAGTTGGTTAGAATACCGGCCTGTCACGCCGGGGGTCGCGGGTTCGAGTCCCGTCCACTCCGCCAATTTTCGACAATTTGTAAGTATGCGCTGGAGTGGTAGTTCAGTTGGTTAGAATACCGGCCTGTCACGCCGGGGGTCGCGGGTTCGAGTCCCGTCCACTCCGCCAACACTTACACAACATATGGTTGTAAAACATATTCTTATTATGGAGTGGTAGTTCAGTTGGTTAGAATACCGGCCTGTCACGCCGGGGGTCGCGGGTTCGAGTCCCGTCCACTCCGCCAATAAGAAAAAATAACAGTTTAAATACGCGCTGGAGTGGTAGTTCAGTTGGTTAGAATACCGGCCTGTCACGCCGGGGGTCGCGGGTTCGAGTCCCGTCCACTCCGCCAACTATTTAAACACTGTTATATTACAAAATTTGTATGCTGGAGTGGTAGTTCAGTTGGTTAGAATACCGGCCTGTCACGCCGGGGGTCGCGGGTTCGAGTCCCGTCCACTCCGCCAACAAATTAAGTAATGACAAGTAAAAAGATATCTCTGCGGAGTGGTAGTTCAGTTGGTTAGAATACCGGCCTGTCACGCCGGGGGTCGCGGGTTCGAGTCCCGTCCACTCCGCCATTTGATATCGTAACAAAATTAGTAAGTGCATTACCCCATGCACATACCACTGCGGAGTGGTAGTTCAGTTGGTTAGAATACCGGCCTGTCACGCCGGGGGTCGCGGGTTCGAGTCCCGTCCACTCCGCCACTTGTTATTTCCTCAATAACAAGTTAAAAAATACTTCCCTAATTAATAACAGCTAATATATTTTCTATCAGCTATCAGCTATCAGCTATCAGCTATCAGCTATCAGTCACAATTAACAAGTCAGCCTTGATAGGCTTGAGTTAAAAAAAACCTAGTTTAATTTTTAGTTTAGTTCAAAGCTTTACGTGTTATCAAAATTCAAATTATCTTTTAAAACAGTTCTTATTGTCCTTAGGCTAAGTCATAACGCCGCAGATGTAAAAAGCTTATCTTTATAGTGAACTATTAGGGTGAATCGCTGTTGATGATACAAACGGTTTCAGAGCTTCTGATGCTGTTTCAACTTGCTATAAAAGGTTTGTCGCTATTAGAAAATGACGCTACTTTATCGTTATTGTTTTTTAAAGCTGTTGGGGTGGGTTTTGTTTATTATAAAAGTTTATTTATAATATAAAGCTGATCTAAAAAGGATATTTTATGATTGAAGTGATTGGCTTAAATAAGCAGTTTGCCGCCAACGTTGTATACCATGATTACAATAAGGTGTTTAGCAGCCAAAAAGTGTGTATTGATACACCTAACGGCCAAGGCAAAACCACGTTACTTATGATGCTAGCGGGGCTTGAAAAGCCGCAAAGTGGCACATTTTTATTTGCAGGGGAAACACTTAAAGAACTAGATAAACAGGTCGCTATTGCTACTGATCGTATTGCTTTACCAGATTTTTTAACTGCCAATCAAATTATACATTTATCTGTTAGTACACTCGGTTGCCCATGGCCTAATGCAATGGTTAGTGGTTTTAATTTTGGCGAATTTCTTAATACGCGTTTTGATGCATTATCCTCAGGCAATCAAAAAAAGTGCCAGTTAATTTTAGCATTAATGCGCAAGGCACCTTATCTATTACTTGATGAGCCGAGCGCAGCCCTTGATCAGGCAAGCATCCAATATCTTCTTTCCTTACTTGACACTTACTTAGCAGATAAACTAAACGGGCAAATTATTATTACTTGTCACGAACCTACTGTGTTTGTTGAACATGGCTTTGAGCGCATATCGTTATGAATATTGCACCAAGTAAACACCCATTAGCTCAATATAGAGTGTTTATGGGTTACCGGTATTTAGCTTATAACCAAGAGCTTAAGCAATTATTATTACAACTGAAAAGTTTTGGGTTGTTATTTTTAGTGGTGTTAGGCTCATCGATGTTGGGTTTGATATTGCTACTTTTTTTAGGTCTCGGAAAAATTATAGACAGTAGCGCAGCACCACAATACGGTGCACAAATGGCCTTATTTTATTTGTTATTACAAAGTGTGATGTTCAGCGCAATGAAGTCAGCAATTAAAAATAGTCAGCAGCGGCTATTCCAGCAAACTATTGCGCGATCAGTGTGGTTATATTTAGTTGATATTAAATTATTAACGCTAAGCAATGCTTGGTTAATAGCCAGTGTATTAATTGCGCTAGATTTAACGCTATCACAATGGGTTAAAGTACCGCACTTTGTTGTATTTATGTTGTTGCAATTTAGCTTGGGCGTTTTGTGCATATACAAACCCAGCGCACTGATATATGGCTTTATATTTAGCACGATATTAGTGTGTGTTCCTATTTATATGCAACCGCTCACCTATCATATAGGCTTTGCTTTACTGTTTACGCTGAGTCTTTTTGTTCCCGTGGTTAATGTTAACGGGCGAATTGCAGTAAGTTCAATATTTGGTTTTTGGTTTTGTTATTTACTAAACCATAGCTGGGTACTTGTTTGGCGCGTGTCGCTACTTTTATGTATATTTATGGCATCAGCGGCACTAATAAACGAACGTGCTGATTTGGTACCTATACTCGTAGTGTTGACCATGGCTTTTATTGTGCTCTTTAGTAGCTCTTTGCAATTTGATTGCGGTAAAGTTCACGAGCAGTATCGATTGTTTTTTAAAACATGCCAGCGAGAACTTGCCTTTTATATTAGCCAGTTTTTACCTAGCCTATTGCTGTTTTTAGTAGCAACGATAAGTTATAGCGTTATTTTTGGTCACATTCATATTGCATTATTTTTTATTGGTAATATGTGGTGTGTAATACAGGTTTACTTTGCGCAAAAAAAACCAGCGCATTATGCGCTGGTTTGGCTAATTTTAGCAGGGTTAATGCTAGCTTTACTAAATTAGTTAAGCTGCATCTGCCTTTTTAGCTTTAGCTTTGCTATTACGCGCTGCTTTGCCGGCAAGTAAATCTGCAGGGTCAAAGTCATCAACGTTAATCACGTCTAGACGATCTTTTTCAACTGCAGCAAGCTTATCGGCTTCTGCTTGGCTTAAAATACCCGCTTCTAAACCCATTTGCGCCACTTTATCAAGCTGGAAGAATGGCAGCTTTACGCCTTTCTCCTTACATACACGCTCAAACAATGGCTCTACTTCTAGAACGTCTTTAAGCGTTTGCTCTTGACGGCCTACAAGGTTAAGCGGTTCGTTTGTAAGGTATACATAGCTTGCTAAACGATTACGTGTTTCGCTAGGAACTTGTAACAACTGCGCTAGTTTGTGCTCAAGTTTGTCGGTAGGTTTACGAACCGGACGACCAAACGGGAATAACAATACTTTTAAAACACCACGTAGTGGAGCCGACGGCATATTATTGATTAAATCAGCAAGTGCACGCTGGCAGTGGTAAAGGTGATCCTGACAGCTCCATTGAACCAATGCAAAATCTTCTTTTTTACGGCCTTCGTCGTTGTAACGTTTTAGCGTTGCAGATACTAAGTAAAGGTAACTTAATAAGTCGCCTAAACGGGCTGAAATACGTTCTTTACGTTTAAGAGAACCACCAAATACCGCCATGCTAATGTCTGACATAAGTGCAAGTGATGCACTAAAGCGAGACGCAATACGGTAAAACTCTGCCGTTTCGTCTTTGTATGGCACGCTAGTAAAGCGAGCGCCAGTAAGCGCAAGCCACTTAGTACGTACTAAGTTAGACATGGTAAAGCCAATGTGACCCATTAGCGCTTTGTCAAATACGTTAAGCGCTTCTTCGCGGTCTTCAATTTCACACGCACCTAGCTCGGTAAGTACAAATGGATGACAACGAATTGCACCTTGACCATAAATAATCATATTACGGGTCAAGATGTTTGCACCTTCAACGGTAATGGCAATTGGTGCACCTTGATAGCCACGACCCAAATAGTTATTTGGCCCAAGCATGATCCCTTTACCGCCTAGCACGTCCATTGCATGAATGGTTGAATCGCGCATTTGCTCGGTAAGGTGGTACTTAATAATCGCCGACACAACTGATGGCTTTTCGCCTAAATCAACTGCGCCAGTAGACATGCTTACTGCAGCGTCTGAGCTGTAAGCATAACCAGCAAGTTTAGCCATTGATTCTTCAACCCCTTCCATTTTACCAATAGGTAAGCGGAATTGACGACGAATACGGCTATAAGCACCGGTTGCTACTGCAATCATTTTAATGCCACCGGCTGAATTTGACGGCAACGTAATAGCACGACCAACCGATAAACATTCAACTAGCATACGCCAGCCTTGACCAGCCATTTCTGGGCCGCCAATAATGTAATCAAGTGGGACGAAAATATCTTTACCGCGAGTAGGGCCGTTTTGGAACGGCACATTAAGCGGGAAGTGACGACGACCAATTTCTACCCCAGGGGTATCTGTTGGGATAAGTGCACAGGTAATACCTGGCTCTTTAACGTCGCTTAATAATCCATCTGGATCTTGTAACTTAAATGCTAGACCAAGTACCGTAGCTACAGGCGCAAGTGTTATGTAACGTTTGTTCCATGTAAGGCTTACACCAACTACTTCTTCGCCATTCCATTGCCCTTTACAGACTACACCGTAGTCTGGAATTGAGCTTGCATCAGAACCCGCCTCTGGCGAGGTAAGTGCAAAACATGGAATTTCTTGACCGCTTGCTAAACGCGGTAAGTAATGATTTTTTTGGTCTTCAGTACCATAGTGCTGTAATAGCTCACCTGGACCTAACGAGTTAGGTACACCAACAATTGACGAAAGCAATGTTGATTTACTGGTTAGTTTTTGCAGTACACACGATTGTGCAAATGCAGAGAATTCTAAGCCGCCGTATTCCTTTTTAATGATCATGGCAAAGAACTTGTTATCTTTTAGATATTGCCATACATCCTGAGGTAAATCAGTCAGCTCATGCGTAGCTTCCCAATCATCAAGCATACTACATACAACTTCAACAGGGCCGTCGATAAATGCCTGCTCTTCAATAGTAAGTTTTGGAACTGGATACTGGTGAAGCTTTTTCCAATCTGGATTACCACAAAATAAATCCGCTTCCCACCACGTAGTACCGGCATCAATAGCTGACTTTTCGGTGTCAGACATGCTCGGTGTTACTTTTTTAAAGATGGTGAAAATAGGTTTGATAATGTATTGCTGGCGAATACCAGTAACAGAAAGAGGCACTGCGATGATTAAAAAGATCACCCAGCTAATTAAACCAAAAGCACCAGCAAAGGTACCAATTAATAATGTTGCGGTAGAAACACCAAGTGCTGTGTTCCAACTCGCTCTGTGGTAAAGCGCAATGCTGAGCAGTGCGATTAAACCAAGTGTAAATATGAGTGTCATTGCTAATTCCTTAATAGAGGTCAGACCACCTCGTTTAGAGTAGCGCTAGTAACGCTAAGTTTCAAGTACATTACTTAGATTAAAGTGTAGTTATCGGTACGATTATTACAATCCGTTGTATGTTATACGAACAGTTTGACAGTAATCGTTTATTTTGGCTTGTTATAAAAAATATAAGCGTTAAAAAATCACTTAATCTAATAGTAATATAAGTTTAATTAAGTAAATATACTTATGATGTTCAGTGTACGCTTATTAAAAATAGAACGATATTAATTGATATCGTTCACGACACCATTTACCGCCGTTTTTGTGTGTTATAAACAATCAAAGTGTTGTGCTTAAGCTGTGAAGGAGCTAAGAGTCGAGAAATGATACATAGTATATTAGATAATATTGAATGATTAATTAGTAGTATTTGGTAGGAGGTAAATTGATAATACCTAATAAATTAAAAATGAATGATGAGGTTAGGATAATTGCGCCTTCAAGAAGTTTATCAATTATTGACAAAGAGACTCGAGAAATAGCAAATAAAAGATTTGAAGAGCTTGGCCTCAAATTATCATTTTCAAAAAACTGTGAATTAATAGATGATTTCTCGTCTTCATCCATAGAAGAAAGAATTGAAGATTTACATGAAGCATTCTTAGATAAAAAAGTAAAAGCTATCTTTACTGTTATCGGGGGCGATAATGTAAATCAATTACTAAAGTATATTGACTATACGATTGTTAAAAGAAATCCAAAAATTATTTGTGGTTATTCTGATACTACAGCTTTATCAAATGCAATATTTCATAAAACTGGACTAGTAACTTACTCTGGGCCTGCATACTCAACTCTGGGAATGCTCAAGGGGATTGACTTTTCAATAAATTATATTAAAAAGTGTTTATTCTCAAGTGCTCCTTATGAAGTTATAAATCCAGCACAGTGGAGTGATGACTTATGGTTTATAGATCAGGAAAAAAGAAACTTTTATAAAGACAATGGTATAAAAGTTTTAAACCATGGCAAAGCAGAAGGAAAAATAGTTGGAGGGAACCTTTGCACTTTAAATTTACTTCAAGGAACTGAATTTATGCCTGATTTAACAAATTCTGTATTATTTATTGAAGATGATGAGTTAACATCCCCTTCAAACTTTGACAGAGATCTTCAATCATTAATTCATCAAAAACATTTCGATAAAGTTAAAGGAATAGTCATTGGGAAATTTCAATTAAAGTCAGAAGTATCTGAGGTCTTACTTAAAAAAATTATAAAATCTAAGCGAGAGCTAGCGTCAATCCCCGTGCTTTATAATTTAAACTTTGGACATACAACACCCCATATATGTTTTCCTATTGGTGGATTTGTGAAAATAGATACGGAAAGTTATAAACAGATAATAATAGAAAAACATTAGCTAAGAAATATTCGAGTCAATAGCCTTAATATAATTATCAATATAAATTTGTATCCACTTGCTAACGCTCTTCAGCTGTTTAACAATAACGTCATTAAAGAAATAAAAATAAATTATATGCACACAAAAATCCAAAGTGAAACCAAAACTGTGACCGCGTGCCAGATTTAATTGTTTATTTAGTTTTAATTTATTGAATTTAAGGTTTATTTATTTTATGTGTGAATTACTTGGCATGTCAGCCAATGTGCCAACGGATATTTGTTTTAGCTTTTCAGGGTTGTTGGAGCGTGGTGGAAATACTGGCCCGCATAAAGACGGCTGGGGCATTACTTTTTATGAAGGTAAAGGGTGCAGAACCTTTAAAGATCCAGAGCCAAGTTACCAGTCAGAAATAGCAAAGCTGGTAAAAGCGTACCCAATTAAAAGTGTATCGGTTATTAGTCATATTCGCCAAGGGAATCGTGGTCGGGTGTGTCTTGAAAACACTCATCCGTTTACCCGAGAGTTGTGGGGGCGCGAAATAACCTATGCACACAATGGGCAGCTTTCAAATTATCACGATTTAAAACCAGAGTATTATCGCCCTGTGGGAAACACCGACAGTGAACTCGCTTTTTGTTGGTTACTTGACAAAATTCGCGAAAAATACCCAAAGCGCCCAAGTAATATGGCGTCGGTTTTTAGATATGCCGCCAAGCTTTCACATACACTGCGTGAAAAGGGCGTATTTAATATGTTATTGACCGATGGTGTATTTGTTTTAGCGTATTGTACTAATAACTTACATTATATAACGCGCCGTGCGCCATTTGGTAAAGCTACATTGATTGATGCTGACATGGTGATCGACTTTCAACAAGAAACCACACCAAACGATGTAGTAACGGTTATAGCAACAAGGCCATTAACTAATGATGAGCGCTGGCAAAAAATGCAGCCAGGAGAGTTTGTGTTATTTAAAATGGGTGAATTAATGTAGCTTGGGTAGCTAGAGTGAAACGAAACCCGACTCAAAGTTTCAAATTGATAAAGTGTATAAGTGTTAAAAATGAAAAACCCAAGTTATGTTTGTCACACTTGGGCCTTTCATTTGCACCTTGTAAGCAATTTACTCTGGTGTTATTTCGTTTTTCACTTCTGCAGGTAAAGCAGGTGGGTTGATCACGGTAAACGATTTCATTTGCACTTCAAACTGCTCCACACCTTTTTCACCCTTCCACATGCGCACTAGCATGTAATCCATTTCTGGGGCAAACCAGGCTAAAGCTTGGCGTTTATCGTTATCGTATAAGCGTTTAACTTTCACTGCTTCTACATTACCTATAGGCAGAGAAATCATTTCGGTTTCTACCACTTCAAAGTCGTAGTCACGGCAATTACCTTTTTTATCAACCAACGGAAACGAGAAGTTGGTTTTGCCTTTTTTAAGACCTTCACGAACTTGTACTTGATAAGAAATACCATCTTGGAAGTTATCATGCCATTGGCATTTTAACGGGTAATCGCTGGTGTTACTGGTAACCGTTTTGGTTTGACGGTCAAAGTTAATTTCATACTTTTTGTCAGGCCCAGTGCCTGTGCGGATCATAGCGTACTGAATTGGCTCTACGTTATCATTTATAAAGCTAAAGGTTGATGACTCCTGACGTGAGTCAGAGAAAATCATCCATTCAATATCGCTGTGGTAAGTGACTTGGTAGTTATTATTATCGAGTTTTTTTAGTTCACGCTCGGCTTTGCCATGATTAGTGCCTTTGCGCAAAATATCATAACTAGCTTGGTACTGGGTTAACTCGCCTGCAATCAGGCTGGTAGGAAGTAATAAAGTGCCCGCACATAGTAGCCAAGCACTTAATTTTTTATTTTGGGTAGTGCGCGCCGTGTGCAGGAAGTTGTTTTTCGTCAAGAACTGCATAATCTGCTTCCATCGTAAGTCGTTGTTCACTGAACCACTTGACCACCAAAGGATAAATTATGTGCTCTTGCGCATGCACACGTTTAGCGAGCGTGTCTGCTGTATCGTTTGCTAATACAGGCACTTTAGCTTGAAGAATAACGGGTCCGCCATCTAATTCTTCAGTTACAAAGTGAACACTAACGCCGTGAACGTCGTCTTTTGCATCAATTGCTCTTTGGTGGGTATTCAGCCCCTGGTACTTAGGCAACAAAGATGGATGAATGTTCAACATTTTTCCAACATATTTTTGCACTAAGCTAGGAGTTAGAATACGCATAAACCCAGCTAATACAACTAGATTTGGTTCAAAAGAGTCAATTATATGCATTAACTGGGCATCGTAAGCTTCGCGTGAGTCAAACTCTTTATGACTCAGTACTTGCGTAGCAATGCCTACACTTTTTGCACGCTCTAACCCATATGCGTCTGCTTTATTACTAATAACAGCCGCAATATGAGCGTTTATCTCGCCGCTTTCACAGGCATCAATAATGGCTTGTAAATTTGAGCCACTGCCTGAGATTAAAACTACTAGACGAGTGGGTGCCATTACGCAGCACCACCTACAATTTCAACTTGCTCTTCGCCCGCAACCGCATCTTGAATTTCACCAAGGTGCCATGCGTTTTCGCCAAGATCTTTTAAAATGTTAATGCTGTTATCAAGTTGATCTGCAGGTACAACTAACACCATACCTACGCCACAGTTGAATGTGCGGTACATTTCGTGAGTGGTAATATTGCCATTTTCTTGCAACCAACTAAATACAGTAGGCCACTGCCAGCTATCACCTTTAACAACCGCTTTAGCAGATTCAGGTAATACACGAGGGATATTTTCCCAAAAACCGCCACCAGTAATATGCGAAAGCGCATGCACATCTACTTGCTTAAACAACTCAAGTAATGGCTTAACGTAAATGCGTGTTGGTTCTAAAAGGTGCTCACCTAAGGTTTTGCCATCAATCACTTGGTTAGTATCAGCGTTAGAGACTTCTAATACTTTACGAATTAGTGAGAAACCGTTTGAGTGAGGGCCGCTAGAAGCAAGCGCAATTAGCTGATCGCCTGCAGCTACTTTAGTGCCATCAATAATTTTTGATTTTTCTACCACACCGGTACAAAAGCCTGCCATGTCGTAGTCTTCACCATCATACATACCTGGCATTTCAGCTGTTTCGCCACCAATTAGGGCACAACCTGAAATTTCACAACCTTTACCAATACCGGTTACTACGTCGGCTGCTGTGTCTACATCTAGTTTACCCGTTGCATAGTAATCTAGAAAAAACAGGGGTTCAGCGCCTTGTACTATTAAATCATTTACACACATCGCAACTAAGTCGATACCTACGGTATCGTGCTTTTTAAGGTCAATTGCTAAACGTAACTTAGTGCCAACACCGTCAGTGCCTGCTACAAGTACAGGTTGCTTATAACCTTCAGGAATTTCGCAAAGTGCGCCAAAACCACCAATTCCGCCCATCACTTCAGGACGACGAGTTTTTTTAACTACACCTTTAATACGCTCAACAAGTGCATTACCAGCGTCGATATCTACGCCCGCGTCTTTATAGCTTAGAGACTGTTTTTGTTCGCTCACAGGTTTTCCTCAAAATAGTTGTTTTGATGCTTACTTAGAAACGCGCGTATTTTACAACAATTGCAGGGGCGCGGCTAGTTGAAATCTAGATTTGATTTTAAAGACAAGGACACTTGTCCGCTAATTGTTGCATTAGTAAACAAAAAAAAGCGCCCAATGGCGCTTTTTAACATGGAAATAAAAATTAATACTACAAATTAGGCTTTTGCTGTAAGTATCGCTCTAAGTGGAGCAGAGTAGCCTTCAATGGTTTTACTGGTGTCAGTAGGGTCTAAAAAGTCAACTAAAGATTCGTTTTCCATCCAGTCAGTTTTACGCTGCTCGTCGAGCGTTGTAATAGCGCAATCTTTAATTTGCACATCTTTAAAGCCAACACGTTCCATCCACAGTTTTAATGCAGCAGTGCTTGGAATAAACCATACATTACGCATTTTCGCGTAGCGGTCGGTCGGAACCAGTACGGTGTTTTCATCGCCTTCAATAACTAAGGTTTCAAGCACCAGCTCACCGCCTGGGCGAAGCTGTGCTTTTAATTGCGCTAAAAAGTCGATAGGTGAGCGACGGTGATAAAGTACTCCCATCGAAAATACCGTATCAAATGCTTTAAGTTCTGGTAGGGCTTCAACACCTAATGGTAATAAATGCACGTTTTCATCAGGGTTAAAGTGTTTAATAGCCTGAAATTGGCATAAAAATAAGTCAGATGGATCAATACCTACCACAAACTGAGCACCTTCACCGCGCATACGCCATAGGTGATAACCCGAGCCACAACCAATATCTAATACAGTACGGCCTTTTAATGGCTCAATATGCGGTAGGAGTCGATCCCATTTCCAGTCACTGCGCCATTCTGTATTAATGTCGATACCGTGCACATTAAATGGGCCTTTACGCCAAGGCATCATCCGTTTTAATAAATGCGTGGTTTGTTTTTGCTCGCCTTCAGTCATTTCGCCAGGCGCGCCTATTGCTACTTTGCTGACAATATCAACGTGGTTTGTTGATACCTCAGGTAAGTTTTTTAGTACTTTTTGCCATTGAGGCAAATCGCCATGGCTAGCCTCTTGTTGCCAATGCTTTAATTGCGCGGGCAAGGTTTCTAGCCAGTGGCTAAGTGGGCTTTGTGCAATTGCAGCGTAAAATTGGTTAAACCATGCAGACATGTGTCACTCTCTAAATTATTTAATTGCTACCATTGAGCAAAAATTAAAACATTGATACCACACTTGCGTTTGGCTAAAACCAATGTCGCTTAAACGTTGTGTATGTGTGCTAAGTGTATCGGGGCGCATTACGTTTTCAATGGCGGTACGCTTTTGGCTTATTTCAAGCTCAGAGTAGCCATTATGACGCTTAAAGTCGTGGTGCAAGTCAATCAATAGGTTATCGCATTGCTCGTTTTCGGCTTTAATTTTTTCACTTAGTAGCAAAACGCCACCGGGCTTTAAATTAGCGTATATTTTTTCAAGTACCGCTTTGCGCTGCGCTGGTGGAATAAACTGCAGGGTGAAATTCATCGCCACTACCGATGCATTTTGAATATCGAGCTCGTTGATATCACCTAAAGTTACAGTTACAGGAACGTCTGATCTGAACCCTTGTAAATGGACCTTACAACGCTCCACCATGGCTTGTGAGTTATCTACAGCAATAATGTGGCAGCTATCAGTTTGAATATTACGGCGCATACTTAGGGTAACCGCCCCTAACGAGCAGCCTAGGTCATACAAATTTGAATTTGGCTGAGCATACTCACCGGCTAATTTCCCCATAGTACTGACTATGGTGGCGTAACCGGGTACCGAGCGTTGGATCATGTCGGGAAATACTTCAACCACATTTTGATCAAAACTAAAGTCTTTTACTTGTTGCTCAGAGGCATAAATACTGTCTTTTATACTCACGAAGGCAGTCTCTTTGAAAATAATAGTGCTATTTTAACATTTTATACTGGATAGTCAGTGATAAATTCAGTAGCTTGACTAGAATTATGAAGAATAAGTATAAAAGAGATTATTAAATGAGCAAAAGTAAAGTTATTAGCACCGACGATATATTAGCAACATTATGCCACTCAGTAACGGGTGTACTTTCATCAGCCAGCGGCAACGAGATCAGCTATTCAGCCATGGTACAAAAAATTACTCGTACTTGTATGCGACCAGACATAGGCTGTTTTGTTTTATTTGATGGGGGCTTTACCGGTTTAGTCGTTACCAACTTTACGGCGCAAGCTGCGATGGAAATTTATGGTGATTACATGCGTAATATGGGCATGCCAGAAGAGGAGATCGCGCATAGTCACTTATCTGATGACGTTTCAAACGTGATGGGTGAGTTGATGAACCAAATAGTGGGCGACTTCACGTCAAAAGTGCGTGAACAGCTACATACCTCTATTACCCAAAATCAGCCAAAAATGATGGCTATTAACAAGCAAGTGCAAATATCGGTTGATACCACTATGGATCGTCCGCAAGCACGCCGTGTAACGTTTACCACTCGCAACCAAAATATCTTCTATTTAGAGTTGGCGATGGATAAAACAGAGTTTATTAAACTTCACGATTTTGACATTGTAGAAGCCATAGACCCAGACGACATTATCGCAAACGAAGCCAAGCAAAAAGCGGATAAGGAAAAAGCAAAACAGCCAAAGCAAGATGATAGCGACGACGACTTTATGGCCGAATTAGGGCTTTAACGTTTTTACGTAGGTTGGGTTGAGTGAAACGAAACCCAACGAGCTTTTGAGCTGTCAGCTTGTAGCTATTAGTAAATTATAAAAACGCGGTTTAGCATCGCGTTTTTTATTTTTGAGTGCTTTAGTTATGATTCAATACGTAATTATATTTTGGCTGATCGCTCAATTATAGGGATTCTCACCCCTCGCAATAGCTACACAAAAAATCCGTAAATCCAGCTCTAGCTGATGGTACTGCGGCTCCATATGGCAGCACAGTTTATAAAAGCCTTTGTTATGGTCTTTTTCTTTAAAATGCGCGAGTTCGTGCACCACTAATGCTTTTAATAATGGCTCTGGCGCGCGCAGTAAATCGCTGTTGATGGCTAAATCATGCTTGCGGGTTTTACCTTGCATACGGTACGTGTGGGTACCGAGCGCATTGGTAACCATATCACCTTGTTTTTTAAACGCAGCGCGTCCAAACGGTGGGGCGTTTTTTAAATACTGCTTTTTAAGCTCAGTGGCGTAGCTATACAGTAACTTATCACTGGTAATACGATGCGCCTGCGGGTACTTTTTAAGTAAATACTCACATACCTTTCCTGCTTTTATTAGGCCTAATACTTGCTCAACGATATTGGCAGGGTAGCCGGTAAAGTAACGTGCGTATTCACTCATTATTGTCTCTGTATTTTGAATTTATTTTTAAAAAAGTGCTTGCTGGTGGGCTTCTTTTTCGCCACTAAATGGATTGAGTACGTTGTGATTATACCCCAAATCTTGACAAAATTGGCGAGCTAGTAAAGGCGCTTCACGGTTATCAGCGGTATGAAAAAACACATAGGGGCTTTTGCCCTCATCGAGCCACTGGCTTACTTTGCTAAGCCAAGGCTGATAAAAGGTCTTATAATCGTTTTCTAAATCAGCAATAACAAAGCGCGCCATAGGCTGCGAGCCCGTTGCAATAGCGTGCACTGGTAAATGCGGCTTTTTCTGTTGTGCGTCTATTAGCGCTTCGGTGGTTGGCTTTACCGCAAAGAGCGCCCGAGTATCCATAGCAATGCGATTTATATTGTGTGCCATTAAAAGCTGATTAAGTGCGATTTCGGCCTCACCTTTTTTGAAAAAATCAGGGTGGCGTACCTCAACCCCATAGTTTAGCTCTTTAGGAAGTAAATCTATAAAAGCGGCAAGCTTAGCTAAATGTTGTGGCGCAAACGCTTTAGGTAATTGCAGCATTATTTGCCCTGTTTTTTCAAATAGCGGGGCGAATAAATTAAGCCAATTAGTTAGCTCATGTTGCACGTTAGTAAGTTGGAGTTCGTGACTAAAGCGCCGATGAAATTTAAAGGTAAATTTAAACTCATCGGGTACACTCGCAGCCCAGCGTAATACAGTGTCAGGCGAGGGGTCGGCGTAAAAGCTAGTATTACCCTCTACCGAATTAAAATGCTGCGCATATTCGCTAAGCATATCGGCATTTTTACACTGGCGTGAAAATAAGTTTCCTTTCCATGCGTTGCTCGACCACTGCGGGCATCCAATATATAGCATACAAACAAAAGCCTTGTTATAAAGTGCCGGTAGTGTAACAAATAACAAAACAGTGCGCTGTAAATTCAACCTAGAAAGGTAAACACGCCCTAGCATCTTCAACCGACTTGGGTATAATGCAGGGCTTAATTTGATTATTTTGAATTGCTAGCGGTTTTATTTTCATTTTGGTGTTTATAAAAACTTTTAAAACAACGGTGTTTAACCGCTATATGCCTTTTATCTGACAGGAAAACTATGCGCTCTATATACTGCGGACAGCTAAATAAAACTCACGTAGATCAGGAAGTTGAACTATGTGGCTGGATCAACAAACGACGTGACCTTGGCGGACTTATCTTTGTCGATTTACGTGATAGAGAAGGTTTAGTACAAGTTGTATTCGATCCGGAAGTTGAAGGATTAATGGAAACAGCTAACAAACTTCGTCAAGAATTTTGTGTTCAGTTAAAAGGGATTGTACGCGCTCGCCCAGATAGCCAAGTAAACAAAGATATGGCAACCGGCGAAGTAGAAATTTTAGGCACGGGTTTAACTATTATTAACCGCTCTGAGCCTATGCCACTTGATTTTAACCAAGTGAACTCAGAAGAGCGTCGTTTAAAATACCGTTACTTAGATTTACGTCGTTTAGAAATGAGCGACCGCATTAAATTACGTGCTAAAGCAAGCAGCTTTGTACGTCGCTTTTTAGATGAAAATGGCTTTTTAGATATCGAAACGCCAGTGCTAACTAAAGCAACGCCTGAAGGTGCGCGCGATTACTTAGTACCAAGTCGTGTTCATAAAGGTAGCTTTTACGCATTACCACAGTCACCACAGTTATTTAAGCAATTGTTGATGATGTCGGGTTTTGACCGTTACTACCAAATTGTTAAATGTTTCCGTGATGAAGACTTACGTGCTGACCGTCAACCTGAATTTACTCAAATAGATTTAGAAACCTCGTTCATGAGCTCTGATCAAGTACGTGGCATGACAGAGAAAATGATCCGTGAAATGTGGCAGTCATTACTAAATGTTGATTTAGGTGATTTCCCAATTATGCCTTACTCTGAGGCAATGAGCCTATATGGTTCTGATAAGCCAGACTTACGTAACCCAATGAAGCTTATTGATGTAGCCGATTTAGTAAAAGACGTAGAATTTAAAGTATTCTCAGGCCCAGCAAACGATGAAAAAGGCCGTGTTGCAGTACTAACGGTACCAGGTGGCGCATCACTTTCTCGTAAGCAACTAGATGATTACACTAAGTTTATCGGTATTTACGGTGCTAAAGGTTTAGCATGGATGAAAGTAAATGACCGCGATGCAGGCGTTGAGGGCGTGCAATCGCCAATCGCTAAATTCTTAAATGAAGACGTGATCACGCAGTTACTTGAACGTACTAATGCACAAACAGGCGATATCATTTTATTTGGTGCGGATAAACGCAACACCGTAAATGAAGCCATGGGCGCACTTCGTTTAAAAATTGGTATTGATTTAGAAATCACTAATTTAGATAGCTGGGCACCACTTTGGGTTGTTGACTTCCCAATGTTTGAAGAAGATGACGAAGGCACACTACACGCTGTACACCATCCATTTACTGCACCAAAAGATATTAGTGCCAGTGAGCTTGAAGCAAACCCAGCAGCGGCTATTTCAGATGCTTACGATATGGTATTAAACGGCTACGAAGTGGGCGGTGGCTCGGTACGTATTCACAATGCAGATATGCAAGAAGCGGCATTTAGAATTTTAGGTATTGAAGCGCAAGAGCAGCAAGATAAATTTGGTTTCTTACTTGATGCACTTAAATACGGCACACCACCGCATGCAGGTTTAGCGTTCGGTTTAGACCGTTTAGTTATGTTGCTATGTGGAACTGATAACATTCGTGACGTTATTGCTTTCCCTAAAACCACACAAGCATCGTGTTTATTAACAGATGCGCCTAGCAAAGCAAACAGCGATTCGCTGACAGAGCTTGCTATTAGTGTAGTTGAGAAAGAATTACCAAGCGCAGAATGAAGCTAGCTTAACCATAGTGTTTAGTTAGATCAAAACCCCTTAGGCTAAATACCTAAGGGGTTTTTTGTTTGGCATAACCCAATTTAGGTGCTTTATATTTATGAGTGAGCTATTTAAAGATAGTCATTATTTCGATCAGCCATTTTTAAACTTTACAGCAAATGCAAAGCGCTTTAGCGATATTGAGTTTGAACAATGTCAGTTTATTGAGTGCGATTTTAGTCACAGCCAGTTTAATGCCTGTCGGTTTATAGAGTGTGAGTTTATTAACTGTAATTTGACTGAGCTTAATTGGAATTACAGCTCACTAGAAGAGGTGAGCTTTGCAAATTGTAAACTCAATAGCATAATGTGGGGACAAGTAAATTGGCCGCAATTAGCGCTAACGTCACCGGTGAGTTTTAAACAGTGTGAGCTGAGCCATAGTTCGTTTTTTGAATTACAGTTAAAAGCCTTAACAATGACGAACTGTTTTGCCAAAGATGTCGATTTTAGGCACGCTAACTTAGCTCAAAGCAACTTCTCGGATACTGACTTTAGAGACAGCCTGTTTCATCAAACTAATTTGAGGAAAGCAAACTTTGTTGGCGCAACGCAATTTAATATTGATATAACAAGCAATGATGTGAGTAATGCAAAGTTTGAACGGCTTGAAGCGTTAAACTTATTAGCTGGACTTGATATCGAGCTGGTTGATTAGCCGCAAGAGCTTACGGCTAATACGTATATTTACTATTAGCAAGCAGGGCCATTTTTGTTACGTGCACTAGCAAGTGCGCGGGCTATGCTCAGTAGCTCAGGCGAAATATCATCAGCGCCATCTTTAATCAGTTTAGTTACATCACCTGATGAATATAAGCTATCACGCGGTGATTTAATTCCCAGCTCTCTCACAAAGTCTTTGGTTTTACCTGTACTGCCGGTTTCAATGAACTTAAAAATAATCCGTTCGTTGTTACTTTTCGGCTCGGCTTGTAACACTTTAATTTCTTCTTGGTAGGCTTCAATTCTGCTTTGGAGAATGTCGATGCGTTGTTCAATGCTGCTATATGATTTCATGAATGGATTCTTTTGCGATAATAGTAAAACAATAATCGCTATTATCGCACAAATTAGCAAAGGCGCGCGCTAACCTTTATAATAAAAATTAATGTTAGTTAAAAATGTATAAGTAATACAAGGGAATGCATGTTAAAAATTATAAAAAAGCGTTTAATGTTAAGTGCACTGACTTTAAGTTCTACGCTATTTGCATCATCAAGTTATGCCCAAGACGATGCAATCATTGATGAAAGTCGTAATCGCTCTATACCTGTAAATATTACCCTACCAGCTAACCACCTTAAGTGCAGCGCGCAAGTCAAATGCCCTGTGGTATTTGTAAATGCAGGGTATGGCATTAGCCACGATGAATACACCTTTGCGAGTAAGTTATTTAATGCGCAAGGCTATTTAAGCATTGCGGTAGCACATGAACTTAAAAGTGACCCTGCACTTAATCGTGCGCAGCCATACCTAACTACTCGTATGGAAAATTGGCACCGGGGTGTTGTAACCCTCAAATTTTTAGTCAACGAGCTAAGTGTTAAATACCCTGAGTATGATTTTACAAAACTCACTTTATTTGGCCACTCAAATGGTGGAGATATTTCAGCCTTGTATGCAGCTATTTATCCAAGTGAAGTAAGCCAATTAATTACGCTCGATCACCGCCGCATGTTATTGCCACGCAATAAAAACACACGCGTGCTCACACTGCGCGGTAGTGATTATCCAGCCGATGCAAACGTGCTTTTAACCGACCAAGAGTTAACCGTTTATCCTGTTACGCAAACGTTGATAGAAAAATCACGTCATAACGATATGTACGATGGCGGCCCTAAATGGCTGGTAGGTAGAATGAGTAAAGAAATAACGACTTTTTTAGAAAATTAAACGATACAGTCAGCTTTAAAATCCTAAATAGCGCAGTTAATACTGCGCTTATTCATGTAGTCACTCCACTAATTCACTAACCATCAGCGGGCTATTATGTAGCGTTTTATGCACAGGGCATTTGTCGGCTATTTCGAGTAATCGTATTCAACATAGCGATTAGCCCACGTAGCAATAACATCGGCTGCGTAGTTAGCGTCTTCTTTATTACTGAGTAAGTGATCGGCATTATCTAAACTTATAAAGCTTTTTGGATGCTTGGCAGCGGCGTAAATTTTTTCGGCTTCACTAATATTCACGGTAGCATCAATAGGAGAGTGCATAACTAACAAAGCACGCTTAAGCTTACCTATATGGCTGTTATCGTATTTGGCGATGTCATCTATAAATTGTTTTTTAATCGTAAATTCCCGCCCGGCTAAACACACTTTTGCTTCACCCGATTGGTTTATTTCATCTAAATGAGCAGCAAAATTATGGGTAACGTGCTGAGCATCCGATGGCGCACCTATAGTCGTAATGGCCGATACTTCGGGTATGTGCTCTGCTGCTGCAAGCACCGCAGCACCACCTAAACTGTGGCCTATCAATAACTGAGGTGCTTTAAAGTGTGTTCTTAAGTGATTGGCTGCAGCCACTAAGTCTTGAATGTTTGATGAAAAGTTACTGTTGGCAAAGTCACCATCGCTATTACCAAGCCCTGTAAAATCAAAGCGTAATACAGCAATGCCTTGCTGAGTGAGCGCGCGACTTATTCGTGTTGCAGCCGCTACATCTTTAGAGCAGGTAAAACAGTGAGCAAATAAGGCATAAAATTTCACTTCACCAGAGGGCTGTTCAAGTTGTCCAGCGAGTTCTAATTCACCGCTTTTAAAAGAAACTTTTTGTCGCATGTAGAGAGCCTTAACAAGTTGATATAGTGTGTGATGCTGATAAGGAATAGATTGGTACGATGGGGTGAAAATTCAATACAAGCGTTATTTTGATCTTGATCAAGGCAGAGAAGGCTTGCTTATTGAGTGCGGACATATGTCCTTATAATTTCAAGGGGGTTTGTCTATCCTCGCACAGCATAAAAATGCAGCCTTTATTACTTGAATTAAGTAGTTAAGCTATATTTGAATGTAATACTAATTTCGTGTAGACCTGTGGCTTAAGCGAATTAGTAAATGGCTTCTAACAACCTACTTACTGGAATGTACCATGCAATTACCTACAGTTGATTATAAAGCGGACGATGCGGCTGCGCAATTTGTTGAATCGTTGAGAAATACTGGTTTTGGCGTATTAAAAAACCATCCTATTCCGCAATCTTTAGTTGAGTCTATTTATAAAAATTGGCAAGACTTTTTTAACTCAGAGCAAAAGCATGAGTTTTTATTTTCAAAAGAAACGCAAGATGGTTATTTTCCACCGTCGGTATCAGAAGTAGCTAAAGGCCATACGGTAAAAGACATTAAAGAGTACTTTCATGTTTACCCTAAAGGCCGTGTTCCTGCACAATTAGAAGCAGATGTACGTGAGTACTACCGTTTAGCTAATGAATTTGCGGCAACATTATTAAGCTGGGTTCAGGCTGAAGCGCCTGAAGAAGTGCGTGCTAAGTTCTCTATTGATTTAAAAGATATGATTGCCCAGTCTGAGCAAACGTTGTTACGTATTTTACATTACCCGCCAATGACAGGTGATGAAGAGCCTGGTGCTATTCGTGCTGCTGCGCACGGTGATATTAACTTATTAACCGTATTACCGGCGTCAAATGAGCCAGGCTTACAAGTACAAAAAACCGATGGCGGTTGGTTAGACGTGCCATGTGATTTTGGTAGTTTAATTATTAATATTGGTGACATGCTACAAGAAGCATCGGGTGGCTACTTCCCATCAACGATTCACCGTGTAATTAATCCATCGGGTAAAGCAACAACCAAATCACGTATTTCATTACCATTGTTTTTACACCCTCGTCCAGATGTGGTGTTATCTGATCGCTACACAGCAGATAGCTACTTACAAGAGCGTTTACGTGAGTTAGGTGTAAAATAATCTTTTAGCATTTGTAATGCTCAGGTAAATAAAAAGCGGCTGTTTAGCCGCTTTTTTAGTATTTGTGTTTATTGATTTGGCACAAAGTAAATAATGGCATGCATTCTGAGCCACTAAAGGTATAATGCGCGCAACTGGCCACTTTGGCCTAATTTGAAATAGAGAGTTTATATGAGTTTTGATGGTTTAGGTTTATCACAGTCTTTAGTTAATGCGGTTTTAGAAAAGGGCTATGAAACGCCAACGCCTATTCAGGCTCAAGCTATTCCAGCAATTATTGCACGTCGCGATGTAATGGCCGCAGCGCAAACCGGTACCGGTAAAACCGCTGGTTTTACTTTGCCACTGATTGAGCGTTTATCGTCGGGTACTAAAGCAAAAAGTAATCATGTTCGTGCGCTTATTTTAACGCCAACCCGTGAGCTTGCGTTGCAAGTAAGTGAAAATGTTGAAGAATATGCTAAGCATTCAAACGTGAGTTCGTTTGTTGTTTACGGTGGTGTTAAAATTAACCCACAAATGCAGCGCCTGCGCAAAGGGGTTGATATTTTAGTGGCGACACCAGGGCGTTTAATTGATTTACACAATCAAAACGCGGTTAAATTTGATAGCGTTGAAGTACTGGTTTTAGATGAAGCCGACCGTATGTTAGACATGGGCTTTATCCATGATATTAAGCGCCTGATTGCAAAAATGCCTGAAAAGCGTCAAAACTTAATGTTCTCAGCCACGTTTTCGGATGATATTCGCGCGCTGGCAAAAGGGTTAATTAACGACCCCGTTGAAATTTCTGTTGCAGCTAAAAACACCACCGCAAAAAGTGTCACGCAAAGCGTATACGCAGTAGACAAAGCACGTAAAACGGCCCTATTAAGCCATTTAATTCGTAGCAACGATTGGCAACAAGTACTGGTATTTAGTCGTACTAAACATGGTGCTAATCGTTTAGTTAAGCAACTTGAACGCGATGATATTGTTGGTGCGGCAATCCATGGCAATAAATCTCAGGGCGCGCGTGTTAAAGCACTAGAGGGCTTTAAAAGTGGTGAAGTGCGCGTATTAGTGGCAACCGATATTGTTGCACGTGGTTTAGACATTGTTGAATTACCGCATGTTGTAAACTACGACTTACCTAATGTATATGAAGATTATGTTCACCGTATTGGCCGAACTGGTCGTGCGGGAGCATCAGGGCATGCTATTTCGTTTGTAACGGTTGACGATGCAATAGATTTATACGGCATTGAGCGCTTTATTGGCGAGCTAATTCCACGTGCTGAAGAAGAAGGTTTTGAACCGGCTAACCCTGTTGCTGAGCGCGCACTCGATGCACGCCCGTTACCTGCTAAAAAGCCAAAGAAAAAACAACCATTTAATAAGCCTAAATCAGATAGCAGCAAGCCTAATAGCAAAAAGCCTAACAATGGTGGCAATGGTACGGGCCCACGTCGTGGTGGCTCTAAAAAGCCAGCAGCTAAAACCGATGATAATGCACAAAACCCATGGGCAAAGCGTCAATCGGTTGGGGGCAGTGGTCAACGCCGTCGTCGTCCAGCAAATAACGACTAATTAGGTTTAGTTCGCTTTAATAAAAACGCGCTTACTTTTACTGGTAGCGCGTTTTTTAATGCCTATCTTAAAGCTTTACTAACCGATTAAATAATTAACTGCTAATCCTACAAATAAAGTAACACTAACGCTCAGTAACGTTCCTAGCATCACATATTCAGTGAGTTGTTTATCTTTGCTGGCACTTAAGTCGCCAAATCTAAACACCGATTTAGCGGCAATTAAAAACCCAAGCCCTGCAAACTGATCTAATAAAATAAATGTCAGCATAAGTACTCTTTCAAGCATACCAATACTTTGTCCTGCTAAGGGGAGGCTACCATCACTAGAAAAGTGATTAGTTAAACGCTCTAACATCATTCTTATAAATACCGCACTGGGACTTAAAATAATAAGGTAACCAGCTATAACCCACAGCACTTTATCGTTGCACAATAACGCCATCACATTGTCAGCAAATTGCTGATTGTCAGTTAGCCAAATACTTATCGCAATAATGACAGTGATATGTGCAATTTGGTCTAATAAAAAAGGCACTACGCCTTTATTTGAATACGATTTAGCAATATCAATAAAGTAGTGACTGATCATAATAATGCCGGTCGCCAGTAATACGCTGCTTAGTTGTTGCCAGCCAAAACTATATTCCCAAAGTGCCACTACGATTGCACTGGTAATTCCGTGAACCAATACATGGTAGTAAAGTTTTTTTGCTTTAAAATGACGGGTGTTTCTGTCGTTTACCCAGCTCATGGGTTACCAATAAAAATCAGCGAGTAAGTGGCCAATAATCAGTGCAACGAGTAATAGTGAAAATTCCATTAGTCATGTCCTTGCTGTTTGTTTTTAAGCTGTTGTTGTGCATGTAAAATAAATCGTTCTATCAGCTGATAGTTAGCAAGATTAAGCAGCTTTGTAACGTTTTCGCGGCTGGTGTTGAGCTCTTTAGCTAAAGCTGCATGGTTGTTATTAGTATGGGTTAAATATACATACAAAGCATTTGCTTGTTTTTGGGTTATTTTACACAATAATACATCGACAAACGCTAGGTTTAGCTTAAAGCTCTCATCAACTGATTGATCTGCAATAGCAAATGTAAAACGCTGATTTGTCATTTTATCTAGCTCATGTCCAGAGAGAGTAAACGCAGAGCCTGTAGCAGTTTTTATACTCGTACTAGGGTTATCTATGTGCCCCAACGCCATACTTTGGCGCAATTCATAACCGGCAGATTTTAACTGTAGATAAATAAGAATAGCGGTGGTAACTAACTGTTCACTTTTATCGAGTTGCAGTTGAAATGCATCCCCGCGGTAAATATCCCAAGATGTTGTTTTATTGCAATTTGCACGTAAACTTTGCTCTAGCTGGTCAAGCATGGCATCGTATTGTTGTTTAGGTATTTTTTGCGATTTAATAATATCGCCGCTGATCACACCAATCATAAAAATCCAAATAGATTATTTATATGTAACTAAATTTGGTTACATTGTTAAATGTAACCGTATTTGGTTACATTGGGTTTGGTAACTAATTTAGGTTACTTAACACGCAATTGCAAGTATTACTCATTGGGACATAATAATGACCTCACAACAAAGCAGTAAACCTCGTGTAGGTATTTTTGTCGATGTACAAAATATTTATTACACCTGTCGCGAAAGCTACGGTAAAAACTTTGATTACAATGCCTTTTGGCGAATGATGGAGCAACAATACGATATAGAATGTGCGTTCGCCTATGCAATATACCGAGGTGATGAAAAGCAAAATCAGTTTCAAAATATTTTGCGCGCTATTGGCTTTGAAGTAAAACTAAAACCCTTTATTCAGCGCCGTGACGGCAGTGCCAAAGGCGATTGGGATGTGGGTATAACCATAGATATGCTAGAGCAGGGGAAGCAGCTTGATAAAGTTATTTTACTCTCGGGTGACGGTGACTTTGCATTATTACTTGGGCATTTAAAAAATCAATATAATGTTCCGTGTGATGTATACGGTGCTGATAAATTAACCGCAGAGGTACTTAAGCAAAGTGCCGAGCAATTTCATTTAATTGACAAACAGCTACTACTTTAAAAAGTATAAGTATTGTATTTTTGATTTATTTTTGAGCAGAATGTTTGCGTTGATCATGAGAGTATTTAATACAACGGGTGCATAGATTAATTAAGCCTAATTTAGGCTTTTTTTATGGCGATAATAAATTGGGTTTAGTGGATGAGTATGGTAATTTTAAGATTCAATTAGTATCAAGGAATTACATGCTTAACTACAGTAATATGCCATTAGACAGAGGCTCAAATGCGCGCAAAGATCCTACTTGGGTAGACGCAAAAAAAACAGCAGACAGTTTATGGCTTTTAGTTAAAGGCAATCACACCTTATTTGCTAACAGTAGCCCTGAGGTGGTGTATTTAGCTTACCAACAAGTGGCGCATTTAGATTTAACGCAGGCTATTCTTTTAGGATCAAATAAACAGGATAATGCCGTATTTGCGCTAGACGTAACTGAACTCGAAGAGTCGTTATTAGCAACGATTGTTGGTGATGCCAAGTTTGCAGATATTCGTCAATATGGTACTCAAGTAGCACTTGAAGATGGCTCAAATGCAGCGCTTGCTCGTGGGTTGTGTTACTGGCATGCCACTCATAGTTTTTGTGGTCGCTGTGGTACCAAAAATCACTTAGTTGAAGGGGGGCATTCACGTTTATGCGACAACGCAGCCTGTATGCACCAAACTTTTCCGCGTACCGATCCAGCCGTTATTATGGTAGTAACTAAAACATTTTCTGATGGGATTGAACGCTGCTTATTGGGTCGCCAAGCAACTTGGCCAAAAGGATTGTATTCCTCGCTTGCCGGGTTTGTCGATCCAGGTGAAACCCTTGAACAAACCGTGATCCGAGAAGTAAAAGAGGAAGCGGGCATTACCGTTGAAAAAGCAGAGTATATTGCTTCTCAACCTTGGCCGTTTCCTTCATCAATTATGCTTGGTTTTATTGCCACAGCAAGCAGTGATGAAATAAGCATAGAGCAAGATGAACTTGAAGATGCACGATGGTTTTCTCGCCAAGAACTTGCGCAATTTAAAGATTGGCAACACGAGGGGGAGCATTTAAAGCTACCTAGAGCTGATTCGATTTCGCGTTATTTAATTGAATATTGGCGTACTCAGATAGAAGGATGAATCATGTCGAGCAAAAATAAAAATACCCAATTAGTGTCATCAGGGCGCAAAAAAGCGTACACCCATGGCGTAGTTAATCCAGTGATACAGCGCGCTTCAACGATTGTGTTTGATTCTGTGAGTGAGCTTAAAGAAGCGGCTAAAACACGTGGCGACAAAACCTTGTTTTATGGCCGCAGAGGGACGACCACTCATTTTGCTCTGCAAGAGGCAATTACCGAACTCGAAGGCGGTGAGGGCTGTGCGTTATACCCATGTGGCGCGGCAGCGATAAGCCAAACTCTGTTATCGTTTTTAAAGTCCGGTGATCATATTTTAATAGTGGACACTGTTTACGAGCCAACCCGTGATTTTTGCGACAAGATATTAGCTGGGTTGGGTATTAGTACGACCTATTATCCGCCCATGATTGGCGCAGACATAAAAGAGTACATTCAAGACAATACCAAAATGTTGTTTTTAGAGTCTCCGGGTTCAATTACCATGGAAGTTCAAGACGTTCCCGCCATGGTAAAAGTGGCAAACGATCATAATGTAATGACGGTGCTTGATAACACCTATGGCAATGGCTTGCATTATCGTCCGCTTGAACATGGTGTTGATATTAGTATTCAAGCCGCCACCAAATATATTGTTGGCCACTCTGATGTGATGATGGGCGTTGCTGTAGCTAATAAAAAGTATTGGCCAACACTTCGTGAACACTCTTATTTACTCGGGCAATGCACCAGTGCAGATGATGCGTATTTAGCACTACGAGGCTTGCGTACCATGGCAGTGCGATTAAATCAGCATGAAAAAGCCGCGCTAGAAATAGCAAAATGGCTTGAGCAACATGCGTTGGTTGATCATATTCGCCATCCTGCGTTTACAACATGCCCAGGCCATGAATTTTTCAAACGCGATTTTGACGGCAGTAATGGTTTATTTTCGTTTGTAATGAAAGCGGGTAATCAACACGCCATAGATGCTTTTTTAGATAGCTTACAACATTTCAAAATGGGCTTTTCGTGGGGGGGCTTTGAGAGCTTAGTAACGGCAAACCTATCAATGAAAGGGCTGCGCTCGCAAACAGGATGGGAGCATGGACCTGTTATTCGTTTGCACATTGGTTTGGAAGATGTTGAAGATTTAATTGCCGACTTACAGCAAGCATTAGCTATTTATGAGCAACATTTATAATTACTAATTGGTTAGATTACATTATTTGTTACAAAGCCTACCTCTGAGTAGGCTTTTTTTTGCTAGCAATTCAACGTGTTTACACTTAGTGTTGTTAAATAACGCTTATTTTAAAGTATGAACAACGTCATTAAGGATAGTCAATGGCAACACCATCACCTATTAACGTAGGGCGCTTAACCCAAATCGCGGGTTTTGAGCTGGTACGTATGTTTTTAACTAAACGAGGACTTATTGCACTGGCGGCTTTTGCGCTAGTGTGGCTTGTTATTTTACGTTACCCCATAGGCCAAGCTGTAGGCATAATCAGCTCGCCAGATTTTGAACAAATAGCCCGTGATATTTCCGGCTCTATTGGATTAAGTAAGTTACTTGATTGGCCTGAAGCCGAATTTGCTATGTATTGGCTTATTGCTTTGTATAGTTTTCCTGTTTTTAGCTTATTTATTTGTAGTGATCAAACCGTCGGTGACAGAGAGCGCGGTACGCTAAGGTTTTTATCATTACGCTCAACGCGCTTTGAAATACTCTTTGGTCGATTTTTAGGACAGTTAGCGGTACTAACCTGTTTAGTTGGCATCACGCTTATAGCGACATTGGCGGTGCTCGGGTTTCGCGAGCCGAGCTTACTTGCTGGTGGCCTTGGTCGTGCTGTTTCAATATTTTTAATACTCATAGTTACTTTTTCGCCGTTTGTAGCCTTAATGAGCTTAATTAATACTTTTGCGAGTTCCTCTCGTCTGGCAATTGTGTTAGCTATTTTATATTTTACAGCCGGTGGCATTATTGTTGGATTACTGGAGTGGCAACTACCCGCATTAAGTGTGCTTGATTATTTATTCCCTGGTGTGCAAATAGAGCTATTAGCGGGACAAAACTTACCGTTATTGAGCACATTAGCTATTCCACTTGTGCAAACAGCGGTGTTACTTGCAGTTGCTCAACGTATTTTTGCAAGGAGCTCATTATGAAATCATTAATAACAGGGCGTAATTTAAGTAAATCATACGGCTCAAAACTGGCTCTTGATAATGTGAATTTTGAGATTCAAAAAGGCGCGCCAGTTGCATTAGTTGGCCCTAATGGCGCAGGGAAAACCACTTTATTTAGTTTGTTGTGTGGCTATATCGCACCTAGCATGGGTGAGCTTGAAATACTTGGTCATAAACCAGGTAGCGCGGCTTTATTTAATAAAGTGAGTGCGTTACCACAAGATGCACAGCTAGATCCGCGTTTTAATATAGATAAACAACTTAGCTTTTATGCCAAGCTACAAGGTATGAGCACCAAGCAAAGCCAAATAGAAGCACTTCGAGTATTAGATTTAGTGGGTCTTAGCGAGGTTGCAAAAAACCGCGCAGGGGACTTATCTCACGGTATGCGCAAGCGCGTAACCATAGCACAAGCATTAATTGGTTCACCGCAAATTGTGATGTTAGATGAGGCCACAGCAGGACTTGATCCGATTCATGCCAGAGAAGTCAGGGAGCTGGTGTCTGAGCTATCGTCTCAAGCGACGTTTATTTTAAGCTCTCATGATTTAACTGAACTCGAACGATTATGTTCTCAAGTACTACATTTAGATAAAGGTATATTAAGCGAGCACCAAACTAAAGCGGCGAATACCGATAAGCATTTTTATACTTTAATGCTCAGTGAAGCATATCAAAATGTGGAGCAACAACTCCAAGCACTTGATGGTGTAAGCCGTGTTTATATGAGCCAACATAAAGAGTATGTGATTGAGTATCAACCAACGAGCGAGTCACTTGACATAGCGCTATTGCAATCTTGTCGCCAACATAACTGGCAATATAGACAGTTAGTAAATGGTCATACTCTAGAAAATCAAATATTTAAACAGGAGAAATTATAATGGGATTATTTAGTGGTTTAATGGGGAACGCCAGTGAAGTGGATGATGCCGATTTAGAAAAAGTATTGGCCAATACACTTATCGAGGGTGAGCGAGTTGAAAAGGCGTATAAAGTAGTTCGTGATATGTTTATCTTTACAAATAAGCGGCTAATTTTATTAGATAAACAAGGCGTGACTGGTTCTAAAATGGAAATGATCAGTATTGCTTACTCTAAGATAACTAAGTTCAGCAAAGAAAGTGCGGGGCACTTTGATTTAGATGCAGAGCTGAAAATTTGGGTTGGATCTGATCCAAACCCTATCAGCAAGGACTTTAAAGCTGGCGATAATATAAATGATGTTTATCGAATAATCAGCCAGTATTCATTATAGAAACAAACAAAAATCGGTGTAAAATTAAAGTAATTGTTTACAGCTTGTTGCGATTACTTTAACATAAATTACTCCAACACTTTCTTACAAATTCCCTAACAAATACAATTGCTTGATTCAGTTTTCGTTCAGTTTCGCGGCGTTAGCATACCCCCACTTTAGCAATGTAGTTAAAGTACAAAAACAATGTACATAGGGATGTTTCATTATGAAAAAGTTAGCAATTATTATTTCAGGTCTTTTATTATCAAGTGCTGCACACGCTGCAGATAGCTATCAATCAATAAGTAACTTAAGCTACGCAGAGATTGATAACAACGATACGATCAGCGTGGACTCAACTTACTACTTCTCTCCTAAAAGCACACTAGGTCCATACGACCAATTCGAATACATCAACAAGCAAAGCAACGTATTTGGTAGCTACGCTGATGACGATTTTGGCGATGTGACTGCTATTGGTGGTGAATACTTCGTTGAAGATTTTGTGGTTGGTGCGTCTTACCAAAATGCTGATTACAACTCTAACAACGAGTTATATACACTTTCTGCTGGTTATTTCTTTAACCCAGATTTACTTGCAAAAGTAAGATTTGTTGATCAAAAAGATGGTGATAACGTTACATTCTTTTCTTTAGCATACAACCACATGCTAAACGATACAGATTACGTAGGTATCACTGTTGAATCAGACGATGATTTTGATTCTCGTTCAGTAGCTGCTAAATACTTTGTTGATTTACAACAAGGTAACTACTTAACAGTAGAAGGTACATTTGTAAGCCTTGACGAAGCAGATGACCAATGGAACGTAGAAACAAACTACTACTTCTCTAAAGCGACTTCTGTATTTGCATCTTACGATAAAGAAGACAACTACAGCTTTGGTGCTCAACACTTCATCAATAAAAACATTGGTTTAAAAGTGGGTTACGGCAACAACGCAGATGATTCAGATTACGATGCTTACTTTGCTAACATGCGTTTTCAGTTTTAATTGAGCGTTTAATCGCATAAACTAAAACCAGTTAAGTAGTAAAAAGCCCACATTTGTGGGCTTTTTGCTGTGTGTAATAAACATGTAACTCTACTTATAGCTATATTTTAATTTTAACGGAATCGGCTCAGCATTTCGTGGCCCCCTCTGACACCCCATTGTATTTAAATTAAGATCGGTCATAATTAAATCAATGTTTTTATAACTGTAAAGGAATGTGCTTATGTCAGTATTTATTATATTACTGGTTGTGGTGATCGTGGTATTTGCGATTAAAGATATCCGCCTTAATTTAATTACCCGACCTACTTTTAAAATGTTTAAAAAAGTATTACCGCCATTATCGCAAACAGAGCGAGAAGCCATGGAAGCGGGTGATGTTTGGTGGGATGGCGAGCTATTTAGTGGTGATCCTGATTGGCAAAAATTACACAACTATCCGCGTCCGCAGTTAAGTGAAAAAGAAACTGCATTTATTGAAAATCAGGTTGAAGCGTTATTAGCTATGCTTGATGACTATAAAATAGTACAAAAAGATAAAGACTTACCCAAAGAGGTTTGGGACTTTTTAAAAACCGAAGGGTTTTTTGCAATGATCATCCCAGAAAAATTTGGCGGTCTTGAATTCTCTGCTATTGCTAATTCCACTATAGTGTCAAAAATCGCCACTAAAAGCTTAACCGCCGCCGTGACGGTAATGGTGCCAAACAGCTTAGGACCAGGTGAATTATTACTACACTACGGAACAACTGAGCAACAAAATCGCTGGTTACCTAGTCTTGCAAAAGGCGACGACGTGCCTTGTTTTGCATTAACGGGCCCTGAGGCCGGTTCAGATGCTGGCAGTATTCCTGATTCTGGCGTGGTGTGCAAAGGCGAACATGACGGTGAAGAAGTGTTGGGGCTGCGTTTAAATTGGTCAAAACGTTACATTACCCTTGCGCCTGTGGCGACAGTACTTGGCCTTGCATTTAAAATGTATGACCCAGACGGCTTGTTAGGTGATGAAAAAGAGCTTGGCATTACGTGTGCACTAATACCAACCGATCATCCGGGTGTTAAAACTGGCGAGCGGCATTACCCCCTAAATATGGCGTTTATGAATGGCACAACGTATGGTGAAGATGTATTTATTCCGCTTGATTGGATTATAGGTGGTCAGCAAGGTGCTGGGCGCGGTTGGCGCATGTTGGTTGAGTGTTTAAGTGCAGGGCGTGGTATTTCGTTACCGGCATTAAGTACTGCAACAGGGCATTTAGCGGCTAAAATGACTTCGGCTTACTCTGTTGTTC
Organism: Pseudoalteromonas sp. Scap03; assembly: GCF_013393115.1. Classification (GTDB taxonomy): domain Bacteria; phylum Pseudomonadota; class Gammaproteobacteria; order Enterobacterales; family Alteromonadaceae; genus Pseudoalteromonas. The sequence goes on from NZ_VDEU01000001.1 coordinate 2,039,795, forward strand.
GCCAACAATTTGGTGTGTCAATTGGTCAATTTGAAGGGGTTCAAGAAGGGTTAGCACGTATTGGTGGTTTAACTTACGCGCTGGAATCGTGCAGGTTAATGACAGCTGGCGCTATTGATTTAAAACTAAGCCCATCGGTAGTGACTGCTATTGCAAAATACCATATGACCGAAATGGGTCGAACGGTTATGAATGATGCAATGGACATTCATGCAGGTAAAGGGATTCAGGTTGGGCCTAATAACTATTTAGCACATGGCTATATGGGTATTCCAGTTTCGATTACGGTTGAGGGTGCTAATATTCTTACCCGTAATTTAATGATATTTGGCCAAGGTGCTACTCGTTGCCATCCGTTTGTATTAAAAGAAATGGAAGCGGCAGCAATGGAAGATGATGACGCCGCACTAGAGCAATTTGATGGCCTACTAATGAACCACATTGTATTTGCCATCAGCAATGCAAGTATGGCTTTAATACATGGCTTAACTCGCAGCCATTTTGCCAAAGCACCTGTATGCGGAGAAACCGCAGCTTACTATAAACAATTAGGGAGAATGAGCCGAGGACTTGCGTTTACAACAGATGTTGCAATGTTGATGTTAGGTGGTGAACTTAAACGCAAAGAAATGATATCGGCACGTTTAGGCGATGTATTAAGTCATTTGTATATTGCTTCTACCGTGTTAAAACGTTTTGAAGATGAAGGGCGTCAGCAAGCTGATTTGCCTTTCGTTAAGTATGCAATAGAGGCATCATTATATGAAATAGGTCAAGCATTTGACGGCTTCTTTAAAAATTTCTCTAACCCGGTGGTTAACTTTGCCCTTAAACGCATTGTGTTTCCGTTAGGCAATCATTATCACAAACCAAGTGATACCACTTCACAAAGTATTTGTGAACACATGACGCAACCAGGCGTGTTTCGAAACAGGCTTACTCATTTGTGCTACATCGATGAGAATGCAGGCACTGGAGTGATGGAAAATGCTTTTTTAGCGATGCACGACATGCAAAATCAATTTAAACATTTAAAGCAGTGGCAACGAAAAGGTAAGGTACCTGCAACTTTTGATATTGAACAAGCTATTGAGTACGCTCTTGAACATGAGTTACTTACTAAATTAGATGCTGAAGCTATGCATCATGCTAATAAATTACGAATGCAGGCTATTGCGGTAGATAATTTTAAACCTGAAGATTTCTAACATTGTACTCAAGCACTAAAAAAGCCTTAAACTTATAGTTTAAGGCTTTTTTATATATTTTTAGATTGAACGTTGATCAGCGCCCGTAAGGATCGGCGATGATTTTATCTACGTACCATTTACCTTTTATTTTTAGCATTTCGATGCTGCGAAAATCATCAATTTTTTTACCGTTAAAATAACCAGTAAATACAATATTTATTTTAGCCTGATTGCCGTATTGTTCTCGAAGGCTTGAATTTGACATATCAATTTCAATAACTACTTCATCGTACTGTAAATTAATAAGACTACGGGCAAATTGTTTTGCTGTGCCGTATGACTTCATTATACGAGCTAGTTTAGGTGTTGCAAAATTACTGGCTTTTTGCAAATTATGCTGATTATAAAGTGCATCAAAATACACCGTGGCGGTATCGCCTGGACGATCGTTGTCGATGTACTGTTCTTTAGGTTTAGTATTTTCATTACAGCCGACGATCAAAATACTAAAAATGAGCACAAAAGAAGTTAAAATTGTTTTCATATTTGGTCAGGTTGATTACTCATACATAAAGTGTGTGATGGAATGGAGAAGATGTAAAGAGGATAGCACCGAATAGTTGCCAACTTATTAAAAAAGCAATAAAAAAGGATGTTAAAAAACATCCTTTTTTAATAAGGTCGTTCGATTACTGAACAAGCTCTTGCTCAGAAAACTCTTCATCAAACATTGGGCTTGATAAGTAGCGTTCTGTAGCGCTTGGTAAAATAACCACAATATTTTTATCTGCGTTTTCAGGACGTTCAGCAATTCGTTTTGCTGCAACCACAGCTGCACCCGAAGAAATACCGACTAAGATCCCTTCTTTTTTCATTAGCTCATGACACATTGCGATACATTCTTCATTAGACACTTGCTCTACGCCATCAATAATTGATAAGTCTAGATTCCCAGGAATAAAGCCTGCGCCAATGCCTTGTATCTTATGTGGCCCTGGTTTTACTTCTTCACCAGCAAGTGTTTGGCTAATAACTGGCGAATGGCTTGGCTCTACAGCTATTGATTTTACATTTAAGCCTTGTTCTTTTTTAAGATAACGACTTACGCCTGTAATCGTACCGCCAGTACCAACACCTGCAACAAAGAAATCGATTTCGCCATCGAGTGCATTAAAGATTTCCGGACCCGTTGTTTCAAAGTGAATTTTTGGGTTTGCCGGGTTTTCGAACTGTTGTAGCAAAATAAACTTATCTGGGTCTGCTGACTGAATTTCTTTGGCTTTAGCAATAGCGCCATTCATACCCTTAGCGCCATCTGTGAGTACTAGATTAGCACCCAGTGCCTTTAATAGTTTACGACGTTCTAAGCTCATGGTGTTTGGCATTGTAAGCGTTAGTTTGTAGCCGCGAGAAGCAGCAACAAATGCCAATGCAATACCGGTATTACCTGATGTTGGTTCTATAAGCTCTTTATCTTTGGTAAGTTGACCTGATTTTTCAGCTTCCCAAATCATTGATGCACCAATACGGCATTTGATACTAAAGCTAGGATTGCGTGATTCAACTTTAGCGTATACATTCCCACCTGTAACACGGTTAAGTTTTACCAACGGTGTGTTACCGATGCTTAGTGAGTTATCTTCAAAAATAGTAGACATAATGTTCCTTTAGGTACAATCTGATCAACACGTTAACAGCTGCTCTATTAACTTTATAAGCCTACTTTACTGTGAGATAAAAAAAGTTAAAGTAAGCTTTGGCTATAACATATATTAATTACGCTTATAACGGATTGAACTAAAAACTCAATCTGTTAATTTTTTAGTTATTAAAAAGGCGAACTTGAGATCATTTGTTCGTTTTTAACTTTGTACTTTATCCTTTGTTTATGTAGTCGTTATTTAAACAAATCAACACAACACACTTATATTTTGTTGGTTAATTGTGCAAATGAACTGCGGTTGAACAGTTTATTGACACAAACTATTCAAAACATGGTAAAAACACACTATCTAAATTCAATAAAGTAATCACCATGAAGTTAATCTTAAAATTAATTGCCGGTATTGTGGCCGGTATTTTAGTCGGGCTCTACATTCCCCTAACTGGCGTTGAGCTTTTATACACAATAAAAGAGCTTATTGGCCAGCTTATTAGTTTTACAATCCCACTGATTATTTTATTTTTTATTGCCTCAGGGATTGCCGGGCTTCCAAAAGGCTCAGGGCACCTGCTGGGGAAAACGGTGGGTTTTGCGTATGGCTCAACAATTATAGCTGGTACTTTAGCGTTTTTATTAGTGACAGCGGTTATTCCGTTTTTAAGCGGCGGGATTTCATTTGAAGCTGAAGCCGTGACCGAAGTAGGTAGCTTCATTGACTTAGAAATTCCACCGTTAATGGGTGTAATGACTGCTTTAGTCACAGCCTTTGTATTTGGTATTGGTATGAGCCAGCTTGGCTTAGACACATTAAAAACTGTGTCAGATCAGGGGCGCGATATTATTGATGGTTTACTTTCAAAAGTAATTATTCCGGCATTACCGTTTTACATTGCGGGTGTATTTGCTGAAATGACCGTAGCAGGCACCGTTGTTGATACATTACAAGCATTTGGTGTAGTACTTATTGCTGCATTAGTGATGCATTGGTTATGGTTGAGTGTTTTATACATTACCTCAGGCCTATTACTTAAGCGTAATCCTATTGAGCTAATTAAAAATATGTTACCTGCGTACTTTACTGCATTAGGAACCATGTCGAGTGCGGCAACCATTCCAGTATCTTTGCAATCAAGTAAAGCAAATAACGTTAAAGAGGATGTAGCTAACTTTACCGTGCCATTATGCGCCACTATTCATCTATCAGGTTCAACAATTACAATAGTTACCTGTGCTATGGCTGTGATGTTTTTATCGCCTAGCATGGAAGTACCTTCATTAATGGCTATGTTGCCATTCATTATGATGTTAGGTGTAGTGATGATTGCAGCGCCAGGTGCACCAGGTGGTGCAGTAATGTCGGCGTTAGGTTTATTAACTAGCATGCTTGGTTTCAACGAAGGTGCGGTGGCACTAATGATTGCACTTTACCTAGCGCAAGATAGCTTCGGCACTGCGTGTAATGTAACTGGCGATGGTATTATTGCTTTATGGGTAGACCGTTTTAGTGAAAAAGCGTCAGCATAAATCATTGGGGCGTATTTACCTGCTATAGGTAAATACGCTTTTAATCATATCGGTCATGAAGACCGATGGCGAAAGCATAATATTAGTTATGGTTTCGTCGTATCTATGCTAATGTTGAATATTAAATTTGTTAACTTGCATCTTATTAGGCTAGTGAGGGTGTTCCATTGATTAACGTACTTTTAGTTGATGACCATGAACTTGTGCGCACAGGGATCAGACGTATTCTTGATGATATACGTGGTTTTAAAGTAATAGGTGAAGCTAAAACAGGCGAAGAGGCTGTGCAGTTTTGTCGTCAGCATGCGCCAAATATAGTGTTAATGGATATGAACATGCCTGGTATGGGTGGGCTTGAGGCAACTAAAAAGATTTGCCGTTACTGCCCTGATGTAAAAATTATTGTGCTTACTGTTAATTGCGAAGACCCATTTCCAAGTAAGGTCATGCAAATTGGTGCTCATGGCTTTTTAACCAAAGGTGCTGGATCTGATGAAATGGTTCGCGCTATACGCTGTGTGCATGCAGGACAACGCTATATTGCTCCAGAAATAGCGCAACAGATTGCACTTGCGCAGGTAACCGGGCGTACCGATGAAAACCCATTTCAAAGCCTATCCGAGCGTGAACTACAAATTATGCTGATGATCACCAAAGGTGAAAAAGCACAGGATATTGCTGATCGCTTAAATTTAAGTTCTAAAACAGTAAACAGTTATCGCTATCGCATGTTTGAAAAGCTTAACGTAGGAGGCGATGTAGAGCTTACTCATTTAGCCATACGTTACAAAATGATTGATATAGATATCTCTTACTAGTCGGTATATATGTCTGAATTTGATCATGTCCAGTTTTTAAAAACATTATCGAGTGAGCCTGGCGTTTATCGCATGCTCGATAATGACAACCAAGTTATCTATGTCGGTAAAGCTAAAAGTTTAAAAAAGCGGGTAAGTAGTTACTTTCGTAGTAATATAACCGATAGTAAAACCCGTGTTTTAGTAAGTAATATTTGTAATATTGAAGTCACGCTTACTAATACAGAGACAGAAGCTTTACTGCTCGAAAACAACCTCATTAAAAAATATCAGCCACGTTATAATATTCTGTTACGTGATGATAAGTCGTACCCTTACATACTGCTCACTAATCATAAGCATCCTCGCTTAGCCTTTCATCGTGGTAGCAGAAAAGTAAAAGGTGAATATTTTGGTCCGTTTCCAAGCGCGGGGGCGGTTTCAGAAAGCTTACGCTTAATGCAAAAAATATTTCCGGTACGTCAATGCGAAGATGCCTACTACCGTGCGCGTAGTCGCCCTTGCTTACAGTATCAATTAAAACGCTGCTCTGCGCCGTGTGTAAATAAAGTCTCTGAAGATGAATACGCGCAGCAAGTTGATTATGTCCGCAAGTTTTTAACTGGTAAATCTCATGAAGTAATAGCCGATCTCATTGCTAAAATGGAAAAAGCCAGTGAGCAGCTTAATTTTGAACTTGCAGCTAAAGTTCGCGACCAAATTATGTTGCTGCGTAAAATGCAGGAGCAGCAATCTATCTCTGGCAATTTTGCGGAAATGGATGTGGTCGGCTTTGCCCATTTAAACGGTTTAAATGGGATTCATCTATTAATGATTCGCGATCATAAAGTGCTGGGTAGTAAAACTTATTTTCCAAAGGTGCCTAAAGACTCACAAGAGCAAGAAATTTTAACCTCTTTCTTAGGCCAGTATTATTTAGCCCCAGGTGCGACAGGGCGCATTGCTAAAGAAATCATTTTACCATTTGAAATAGAAGAAAGTGATGCACTAGGTGAAGCCTTGACCCAAATTAGTGAACGTAAAGTATCGCTTAAAGTGGTTACCCGTGGTGAGCGAGCACAGTACTTACAGTTAGCGAATAAAAATGCATTAAATAGTATTACGGTTAAGCAAAGCACTCAAGACTCGATAAATAAGCGTTATGCGCAATTAAAGGCTACTTTGCGTCTTGATGATATTAATCGCATGGAATGTTTTGATATCAGTCACACCATGGGTGAAAACACAGTGGCCAGTTGTGTTGTATTTGATTCTCAAGGCCCTAACAATAAAGAGTATCGTCGTTATAACGTGACCGGTATTACCGGTGGTGATGATTACGCCGCTATGGAATTTGCACTAAACAAACGTTACAACAAGTTGGTTGATGAGGAGAAAATTCCCGATGTTATTTTTATCGATGGTGGTAAAGGTCAATTAGGTAGAGCAGAGCAATATTTCGAAAACTGGCCGCATTCAAAAATGCCGCTATTAGTCGGTGTTGCAAAAGGCACTAGCCGTAAGCCGGGTCTTGAAACCTTGCTTATAGATGGCGGGCGTAAAACAATTCCTATGGATTCTGATGCACCAGCGCTTCATTTGATCCAGCATATACGCGATGAATCCCATCGTTTTGCAATTGCAGGGCACCGTAATAAGCGGCAAAAACAACGCACTCAGTCATTATTAGAGGAAATAGATGGCGTAGGTTCAAAGCGTCGACAAACATTATTAAAATATTTAGGGGGCATGCAAGGTGTAAAAGCTGCTAATATAGAACAGCTAAAGAAAGTTCCTGGGATCAGTCCTGACATGGCTGAGAAGATATTTAACCATTTGCATGACAAGGGCTAGCCCTATGTGCGAATATAGAAAAAAAGACATATCCAAGTAGTTATGTGGAATATTCCAAACACACTCACAACGTTTAGACTCTTTCTTATCCCCATTTTTTTGGTGATATTTTATATGCCTTATTCATGGGCGTTCTTTGTTGCTGCCTTTATTTTTTGGCTGGCTTCGATCACAGATATACTTGATGGCTATTTAGCCCGTAAACTTGAGCAATCAACGCCTTTTGGTGCATTTTTAGACCCGGTTGCTGATAAAGTAATGGTGTGTGCTGCCTTGGTTGCATTATCTGAGCATTACCAATCTTTGTATATGACCATTCCCGCGCTTATTATTATTAGCCGTGAAATTGTTATATCGGCGCTACGCGAATGGATGGCTGAACAGGGGAAACGCGGTAACGTAGCTGTATCCGATATGGGTAAGTTGAAAACCGCAGCTCAAATGTTAGCCATTATCGGTTTAATTTGGCAGTACGATAGCTGGATGATGTATTTAAGTTATGGCTTGCTTTATATAGCCACATTTTTAACGCTTAGTTCTATGGTGCAATATTTAGTTGCTGCATGGGGAGAATTGACCAAAAATTGATTGTAAACGTCTAATAACGCACCATTTTAGATAAAAAATAATCAAACAGTTCAAAAGTAGCATTTTTTGTGTTGACGCGTTTAATAATCTCTGTAGAATGCGTCCGTGTTGAGAGGGCATAGCCCCCTAGATAAACATAAAGCGGCACTAGCTCAGTTGGTAGAGCGCGACCTTGCCAAGGTCGAGGTCACGAGTTCGAGCCTCGTGTGCCGCTCCAGTTTATCTTAAAGCTAACCTAGTATTGAGGCGGAATGGCAGAGTGGCCATGCACCGGATTGCAAATCCGTTTACCCCGGTTCGACTCCGGGTTCCGCCTCCAATCAACACTCCACACGCTTTAATTAGCAAACTCGATGCCCGAGTGGTGGAATTGGTAGACACAAGGGATTTAAAATCCCTCGACTAACAAGTCGTGCCGGTTCAAGTCCGGCCTCGGGCACCACTTTGTGGTTTGGTTATATACACCAATATGTAACTTATAAAATTATTTAGAATTAATATGATGCGGCACTAGCTCAGTTGGTAGAGCGCGACCTTGCCAAGGTCGAGGTCACGAGTTCGAGCCTCGTGTGCCGCTCCAGTTTATCTTAAAGCTAACCTAGTATTGAGGCGGAATGGCAGAGTGGCCATGCACCGGATTGCAAATCCGTTTACCCCGGTTCGACTCCGGGTTCCGCCTCCAATCAACACTCCACACGCTTTAATTAGCAAACTCGATGCCCGAGTGGTGGAATTGGTAGACACAAGGGATTTAAAATCCCTCGACTAACAAGTCGTGCCGGTTCAAGTCCGGCCTCGGGCACCACTTTGTGGTTTGGTTGCATACACCAATATGTAACTTATAAAATTATTTAGAATTAATATGATGCGGCACTAGCTCAGTTGGTAGAGCGCGACCTTGCCAAGGTCGAGGTCACGAGTTCGAGCCTCGTGTGCCGCTCCAGTTTATCTTAAAGCTAACCTAGTATTGAGGCGGAATGGCAGAGTGGCCATGCACCGGATTGCAAATCCGTTTACCCCGGTTCGACTCCGGGTTCCGCCTCCAATCAACACTCCACACGCTTTAATTAGCAAACTCGATGCCCGAGTGGTGGAATTGGTAGACACAAGGGATTTAAAATCCCTCGACTAACAAGTCGTGCCGGTTCAAGTCCGGCCTCGGGCACCACTTTATACTTTCCTTGTTTATTCTAGTTTAACTATTCTTCGATTAAACCATTAATTATAAAATCGCATCATCAAACTAGCATCTTATTCCTTACACTAAATTATTTCGTTTGTTTGAGATCTTTAAGTCTCACATTTTTCAAAAGCTTATCCCATGAATATATTACCACTGATCATTTTTATAGCTCAAACCTGACGCTAGCTACGGAAAAAACCTCTCATTTAGAACAAAATACTAAATTTAAGTTTTGCTATCGATAAGATTTTCATGCCTCACAATAGAGTACTAATATTAAGCTATTTATATAAAAGCAGTGGTACAAGGATCTTAAATGGAAGTGGTGGCTGTGCTTCGTTTGATACATAAGCGAAAGTCGGCATAAGCTTATTTCTATTAACACCATTACAATGCCACAAAATGTATTAAGAGCGTTGATGTAAACTGTTTAACTAATCGCTTATAAGGGATATGAGAAGCTTGATGATGCTAATGTGTTTGATTGGGTCTCACTAGGTGGGTACTACTATTAGTAATATAATACCAATCCGCAATAATACATAATCATTTTACGGGGCTAAACCAGACGCTAGTTGAGTTAAAAATTTCTCATATAGAACAACTAAACATCGAAATTCTTGCTTTGCCATTAACAGGTTTATCTAGCTCAATATAGGTTACTTAATTAAGTGAATTGGTACTAGACAATAAAAAAACCCGAAATGGCCATTGCCGTTTCGGGTTTTAACTTAAATCTCTTTAAAGTTATTTGTGCCAAATACCTTTCGGAATAGTTTTATTAAGCTTGTTGTTTTTACTTGGATCAAACGTCGGTAACTTTCCAGCACGTCGTTGAGCGTTGTAATCTTTGGCAAGCCATACCACAACTCCTGAGAGCATAAATAGCGCGATTACGTTTACAATCGCCATTAGGCCCATAGACACATCAGCTAGAGTCCACACTAATGGTAATTCACCAAGGGCACCAAACATCACCATACCTAACACTAATAATCTGAAGATCAGCATGCCAGATGCGTGGTTATGCTCTAAAAACAATAAGTTCGTTTCTGCATAAGAGTAGTTAGCTACAATTGATGTAAAAGCAAAAAACAAAATAGCGACTGCAACAAATATTGCGCCCCAGCTACCAACATGCTCCTCAAGCGCTGCTTGTGTAAGTGCTATACCCGTTACATCAGAGCCTGGTACTAACTGTTCTGATAATAAAATAAGCGCGGCAGTGGCAGTACAAATTATAATGGTATCTACAAATACACCTAGCATTTGTACATAACCTTGTGATGCAGGGTGAGGTGGGTTAGGAGTTGCAGTTGCTGCAGCGTTAGCTGCGCTACCCATACCCGCTTCGTTTGAGAATAACCCGCGCTTGATCCCTTGGATCATTGCTTGCATTACACCATA